>CALRVO020000005.1:0-25828 GCA_943371595.1 Sphingomonas paucimobilis | reverse complement strand
GCCCCACGGTGGCAGCCAGTCGGTCAGCAGCAGGGGGCCCGCCGGGATGGCCAGGGCGAGCTCCTCGGTGACCTCGCGTGCGACGGCGAGCCGCGGGGACTCGCCGACCTCGACGACGCCGCCCGGGAGGTCCCAGTCCTGCTTGTAGGTGAGCTGGCAGCACAGCACCCGACCCGTCTCGTCGCGGATCAGCATCTGGCTGATGCCGCGCTTGCGGGGGAGGAAGGAGTTGAGCAGCGAGCGGAACGCGCCGGGCTCGGACAGCGGAGGGTCGGTGCTGAGCCGCGAGAGGACGACGTAGGCGTCGGCCTCGGGCCGCTCGCCCATGCCGGGCACGACGCGTTGGACGCCCTCGCGGCGCAACCCGCTGCGCGTGGCGACCCGCAGCGAGGCCTCGTTGTCAGCATCGACGCGGGCCTCGACCCGCTGCAGGCCCAGGCCGCCCTGGTCGGCGGCGGTCAGGGCCCAGTCGACGACGACCCGGGCCGCCCTCGTGGCGTGGCCCAGGCCGCGGTGCCCGGAGAAGAGGACCCAGCGGATGGTGCCGCCGGCGTCGCCCTCGCGCTCGAGCACGACCGAGCCGACGACCGCTCCCTCGTGCTCGATGACGAAGGCGGTCACCCCGTCGGCGCTCTCGGGGCGGGTGGCCGGCGTGCCGTCGCCCAGCCAGTGCTTGATCTCGTCGTCGTGCCCGGCCACCGCGACCGCCACGTCCTCCTCGCGCCACGGCCGCAGCGTGATCGTCCCGTCGGTGAGCGTGGGCTGGTCGGTCACCGCTCCAGGCTAGTCGTGGGGTTCACCGAAGGGGTGCTGGGCTGGGCGCGCAGCCAGAGGGTCGCCAGCGGCGGCACGACGATGTCGGCGTGGGCTGGCATGGACCCGTGCTGCCCGTCGACCGCCAGGACCGACCCGAGGTTGCCGACCCCGGAGCCGCCGTACGTCGAGGCGTCGGTGTTGAGCGCCTCGGTCCACAGCCCGGCGGAGGGCAGGCCCAGGCGATAGGCGTCGTGGGGCACGGAGGCGAAGTTGGTGACACAGACCAGGTCAGGCGCTCCCGACCCGTCCGGCGCCCGGCGGACGAACGAGTAGGTGTTGCGTCCGGAGTCGTCGGCGTCGACCCACTCGAAGCCGGCGGCCGAGACGTCCCCGGCCCAGGCGGCGGGGGTGGCGACGTAGGTCGCGTTGAGGTCACGCACGAGGTCGGAGAGGCCCCGGTGCTCGGGGTGCTCCAGGAGCCACCAGTCGAGCTCGCGCGACTCGGCCCACTCCGACTCCTGGCCCAGCTCGCCGCCCATGAACAGCAGCTGCTTGCCCGGGTGGGCCCACATGAACGCGTAGTAGGCGCGCAGGGTCGCCAGCTGCTGCCAGCGGTCGCCCGGCATCTTGCGCAGCAGGGAGCCCTTGCCGTGCACGACCTCGTCGTGCGACAGCGGGAGCATGAAGTTCTCGGTCCAGGCGTAGGTGATCGCGAACGTGAGGTCGTGGTGGTGCCACTGGCGGTGTACCGGCTCACGCGCGAGGTAGTCGAGCGTGTCGTGCATCCAGCCCATGTTCCACTTGAACCCGAAGCCGAGCCCGCCCGCGGAGGTGGGCGCCGTGACACCCGGCCAGGAGGTCGACTCCTCGGCGATCGTGCAGACACCGGGGACCCGCTTGTAGACCGTGGCGTTCATCTCCTGCAGGAACTGCACGGCCTCGAGGTTCTCGCGACCGCCGTGCACGTTGGGCTGCCACTCGCCCTCCTTGCGCGCGTAGTCGAGGTAGAGCATCGAGGCGACGCCGTCGACCCGCAGCCCGTCGGCGTGGAACTCCTCGAGCCAGTAGAGGGCGTTGGCGTAGAGGAAGTTGCGCACCTCGGGACGACCGAAGTTGAAGATGTGGGAGCCCCACTCCTGGTGCCACCCGCGCTGCGGGTTGGGGTCCTCGTAGAGCGGTGTGCCGTCGAAGCGGACCAGTGCCCACTCGTCGGTCGCGAAGTGGCCGGGCACCCAGTCGAGGATGACGCCGATGCCGGCCTGGTGCAGGGCGTCGACGAGACGACGGAAGCCGTCGGGGTCGCCGAAGCGCGAGTCCGTCGCGAAGTACGACGTCACGTGGTAGCCCCACGACCCGCCGAACGGGTGCTGCATCACCGGCATCAGCTCGACGTGGGTGAAGCCCAGGTCGGCGAGGTAGGGGACGAGCCCCTCGGCCATCTCGTCGTAGGACCAGAACCGTCCGCCCGGGTGCCGCTTCCAGGAGCCCAGGTGCATCTCGTAGACCGACATCGGCTCGTCGACCTGGTTCTTGGCGGCCCGCGCGGTCATCCACGCCTGGTCGCCCCACTCGTGGGTCGACTCGAAGACGCGGGAGGCGGTGTCGGGGGCGACCTCGGACCAGGCGGCCATCGGGTCGGCCTTCTCACGCCACTGGTCGTCGGCGCCGAGCACCTGCAGCTTGTAGGACGACCCGGCCGCGACGCCGGGGACGAAGAGCTCCCAGACCCCGGACCGGCCGAGCTGGCGCATCGGGTGCTCGCGGCCGTCCCAGCTGTTGAAGTCGCCCTTGACCCGCACCGCCCGGGCCGACGGGGCCCACACGGCGAACGACGTGCCGGTGACGGTCTCGCCCAGCGGCTCGGTGTAACGGTGGACCCGCGCGCCGAGCACCTGCCAGAGGTTCTCGTGGCGTCCCTCGTTGACCAGGTGCAGGTCCATCTCACCGAGGGTCGGCAGGAACCGGTAGGGGTCGTCGACGATGGTCTCGCCCTGGCCGTAGTCGACGACGAGGCGGTAGCCCGGGACGTCCGGGAGCGCGGCCGCCCCGGACCAGATGCCGCCGTGCTCGTGGGTCAGCGGCACGTCGGTGTCGCCGAACCGGACGGTCACCGTCTGGGCCAGCGGCTTGAGCGCCCGGAACGTCACCTGGCCGTCGTGGGCGTGCGGGCCCAGGATCGCGTGCGGGTGTCCGTGCTCACCCCGGATGATCTGGTCGAGCTCGCCGCGCTGGACCTCCAGGGGGACGGGCGTCGGGACAGGCGTGGGGTCAGGCGTGGAGTCAGGCGTGGGGTCAGGCGTGGGGTCAGGGGCCGGGACGGAGGTGTCTGCGGACTTGTTCTTGCTCTTGCTCTTGTGCTTGCTCATGTGGAAGCTCCGATCCGCGCGACGGCGGCCAGGGGGATGTCGACCCAGGTCGGCCGGTTGCGGGTCTCGTAGACGGTCTCGTAGACGGCCTTGTCGGCCGTGTACGCGGTGACGAGGACGCGCTCGTCGGGGGTCAGGTCACCGCCGGCGTACGCGGCGAGGAAGTAGCGCTGGTTGCGCTCGACCCACTCGGTGCCGCGCGCGCGGATCTCGGCGAGGGCGGTCTCGTCGAGCTCGTCATGGGTGCGCTCGACCGCGTGCGCGGCGTAGTCGAACGAGCGCATCATGCCGGCGACGTCGCGCCAGGGGGAGTCGGGCAGCAGCCGCTCCGCGAGGGTCTTGGCGGGCTCGCCCTCGAAGTCGACGATCTTCCACCCCAGCGCGGTGCGCAGGGTCTGCCCGAGGTGGAGGTCACCGTGCACCCGCTGGACGGCGAGGTCGCCGAGCCCGGCGAGCCGGTCGAACAGCGCCCGCAGGGACGCCTCGTGGGGCGCGAGCAGCGGGGCGACGGCGAGGGCGGCGTCGAGCCGGGCGTTCATCTGGCCGGCGGTGTACGACGCGGGGACCGTGGACTGCGGGAAGCTGTCGCGCAGCACGACGTGCACCTCGCGCAGGGTGTCGCCGAGACGCCCGGCCTCACCCGAGAAGTCGCCGCCGGCCTCGCGGGCGGCGAGCTCGGGGTCGGCGTACAGGTTGCGGACGCTGGTCAGGGCCAGGTCCCACCCGTCGGTGGCGGTGCGCAGGAACTGCTGCAGCATCCCGAGGTGAACGGTGGTCGAGGAAGGCGCGCTGGCGCCTGTCTCGAGACCACGCCACTCCACCCAGCCGTAGAGGTGCGCGACGTCGGGGGAGTCGGCGAGGGTGAGCGCCTCGTGGGTGGTGATGTCGGGGTTGGGCCCGGCGGTGACCTTGCGGAACAGCTTGAGCACGGAGTCCTCGCCGAAGGCGATGGAGGAGTTGGACTGCTCGCCGGTGAAGAGCGAGCCGACGGCGTCGAGGTCGAGGTCGTAGCCGGGGGTGCGGTGGAAGACCAGCCCGCCGATCTCGGCCGGCTCGTCGGCCGCCGCGCCGAAGGCCTGCAGCCACAGGCGCGTGGCCTCGCGGTCGTGCAGCGCGTCGTAGGCGTGCACCCACCCCAGGTCGGGGTCCTCCCACCAGCCGACGAAGGCGTGGTCGAGGCGGTGCTCGGGCTCGGTGTAGTAGGACAACGGCACCTGGTAGAGCTCGGTGCTCGCGTCGTCGGCGTAGGTGAGCTCCACGAGCAGCACGTCGACCGTCGGGTCCCCGGTCCCGAGCAGGCCGAGCCGGCGTACGTCGGACACCTCGAGCTCGCGGCCCTTGCCGCCGAACCAGCGGGTGCGGGTGAGGTAGGGACCGAAGACGGTCGGGTCGATGCCGGTGCTCACAGGAGCTGCCCCTCGTCGGTGTGCTCGCCGGGCACGAGCCGGAACCAGTAGAACCCGTAGCCGCTGAGCGTCAGCAGGTAGGGCAGCTCGCCGACGGCGGGGAACTGGACGCCGCCGAGCATCTCGATCGGCACCATGCCCTCGAAGCGGCGCAGGTCGAGCTCGACCGGCTGCGGGAACCGCGAGAGGTTGTTGACGCACAGGATGACGTCGCCCCGGTGCTCGCGGGTGTAGGACAGCACGGTGGAGTTGGAGCCACCGAGGTCGTGGAACTCGCCGAGGCCGAACGCCGGGTGCTGGCGCCGGGCGTGGATCATCCGGCGCGTCCAGTGCAGCAGCGAGGAGGGGTTCTCCAGCTGGGCCTCGACGTTGACGCTCTGGTAGCCGTAGACCGGATCCTGGATCGCCGGCAGGAACAGCTTGCCGGGCGTCGCGGACGAGAAGCCCGCGTTGCGGTCGGGGGTCCACTGCATCGGCGTGCGCACGCCGTCACGGTCACCGAGCCAGATGTTGTCGCCCATGCCGATCTCGTCGCCGTAGTAGAGCACCGGGGAGCCCGGCAGCGACAGGAGCAGGGCGTTGAACAGCTCGATCTGGTTGACGTCGTTGTCGAGCAGGGGTGCCAGCCGGCGCCGGATGCCGATGTTGGCCTTCATCCGGGGGTCCTTGGCGTACTCGTCCCACATGTAGTCGCGGTCCTCGTCGCTGACCATCTCGAGGGTGAGCTCGTCGTGGTTGCGCAGGAAGATGCCCCACTGGCAGCCCGAGGGGATCGGCGGGGTCTGCTCAAGGATCTCGGAGATCGGGAAGCGCGACTCGCGGCGCACGGCCATGAAGATGCGCGGCATCACCGGGAAGTGGAAGCACATGTGGCACTCGTCGCCGCCGGACTCGAAGTCACCGAAGTAGTCGACCACGTCGGCAGGCCACTGGTTGGCCTCGGCGAGCAGCACCTTGCCGGGGTACTTCTCGTCGACGAAGCGGCGCACCTTGCGCAGGAACTCGTGGGTCTCGGGGAGGTTCTCCCCGTTGGTGCCCTCGCGGACGTAGAGGTAGGGCACCGCGTCGAGCCGGAACCCGTCGAGACCCATGTCGAACCAGAACGAGATCGCCTCGAGGATCGCGTCGTGGACCGCGGGGTTCTCGTAGTTGAGGTCGGGCTGGTGGGAGAAGAAGCGGTGCCAGAAGTACTGCTGGCGCACGGGGTCCCACGTCCAGTTGGACGGCTCGGTGTCGACGAAGATGACGCGGGCGTCCTGGTACTTCTCGTCGGTGTCGGACCACACGTAGAAGTCGCCGTAGGGACCCTCGGGGTCCTCGCGGCTGGCCTTGAACCACGCGTGCTGGTCGCTGGTGTGGTTGGCGACGAAGTCGATGATCACCCGGATCCCGCGGGCGTGGGCCTCGTCGAGGAAGTGGTGGAAGTCGTCGACCGTGCCGGCCTCGGGAAGGATGTCGGTGTAGTCGGCGACGTCGTAGCCCCCGTCGCGCAGCGGGGAGGAGAAGAACGGCGGCACCCACAGGCAGTCGACGCCCAGCCACTGCAGATAGTCGAGCTTCTCGGTCAGGCCCTTGAAGTCGCCGGTGCCGTCGCCGTTGGAGTCGCGGAAGCTGCGGACCATCACCTCGTAGAAGACGGCCGTCTTGAACCAGTCGGGGGTCTGGTTGATCGGTTCGCCGGGCGCGGCCGGCAGCACCGGCTGCTCCACGGGCTCGCCGGTCGTCGGCGGGCTGACGTCGATCTCGGTCGTGGTGGGAGGAGTGTTCACAGAGCCTTCCTGATCGTGAGGACGTGCGCCGGTTCGTGGTGCGGGTCGAGCCGCACGTAGTCGTGCTCGCCCCACTGCCAGTCGGCGCCGGTGATCTCGTCGTGGGCGGTGAAGGTGTCGGTCCAGTCGAGACCGAGGGCGGGCATGTCGAGGTGCACGGTGGTCTCGCGGGCGGCGTGCGGGTCGAGGTTGATCACGACGATGACGACGTCGTCATCGGCCCGCTTCGAGAACACCAGCACGTTCTCGTCGTCGGCCCCGTGGATGGTGAGGTCGCGCAGCTGCTGAAGCGCCGGGTGGGCGCGCCGGATCTCGTTGAGCCGGGTGAGGTAGGGCGCCAGCGAGCGACCCTCGGCCTCGGCGGCCTCCCAGTCGCGGATGCGGATCTGGAACTTCTCCGAGTCGAGGTACTCCTCGCTGCCGGGCCTGATCGCCACGTGCTCGTAGAGCTCGTAGCCCGCGTAGACGCCCCAGCTGGGGGAGCTCATCGACGCCAGGGCCGCGCGGATCTTGAACGCGGGCGGACCGCCGTACTGCAGGTGCTCGGGGAGGATGTCGGGGGTGTTGACGAAGAAGTTGGGCCGCATCACGTGATCGGACTCGCGGGTGACCTCGCGCAGGTAGTCCTCGATCTCCCACCGCGCGACGCGCCACGTGAAGTAGGTGTAGCTCTGGTGGAAGCCGACCGCACCCAGGCCGTGCATCATCGGCGGCTTGGTGAACGCCTCGGAGAGGAACACCACGTCGGGGTCGGTACGACGCACCTCGCGCAGCAGCCACTCCCAGAACGCGAGCGGCTTGGTGTGCGGGTTGTCGACGCGGAAGATGCGCACCCCGTGGCTCATCCACAGCCGCACGACGCGCAGCACCTCACGGCAGATGCCGGTCGGGTCGTTGTCGAAGTTGATCGGGTAGATGTCCTGGTACTTCTTCGGCGGGTTCTCCGCGTAGGCGATGGTGCCGTCGGCGCGGGTGGTGAACCACTGCGGGTTGCTCGTGACCCACGGGTGGTCGGGCGCGGCCTGCAGCGCCAGGTCGAGGGCGACCTCGAGGCCGAGCTCGCCGGCGCGCGCGACGAAGGCGTCGAAGTCGGCGAAGGTGCCGAGCTCGGGGTGGATGGCGTCGTGGCCGCCGTCCTTGCTGCCGATCGCCCACGGTGACCCCGTGTCGTCGGGCCCGGGCGTGAGCGTGTTGTTGGGGCCCTTGCGGTTGACCTCGCCGATCGGGTGGATCGGCGGCAGGTAGATGACGTCGAAGCCCATCGCGGCGACGCCCTCGAGCCGCTTGGCGGCGGTCGTGAAGGTGCCGCTGGTGATCGTGCCGGTCGTCTCGTCGAGCACGGCGCCCTCGGAGCGGGGGAAGAACTCGTACCAGCTGCCGTAGAGCGCGCGCGTGCGGTCGGCGTACGCCGGGAAGGGGCCCGCGACGGTGAGCAGCTCCCGCAGGGGGTGGGCTGCCAGCACCCGGGTCACGTCGTCGGCCTGCAGCTGGGCGAGCCGGGCCTCGGCCGGCCGGGTCGTGTCGGTCGCGGCCGCGAGGGCGGCGTCGACGACGGTGGCCTCCGGGCCGGCGGGCAGCTCGGCGCGGACCCGCTCGAGGAGCAGCCGGCCCTCGGTGAACATGAGCTCGACGTCGATGCCCGCCGGGATCTTGATGTCCGCCGCGTGCTGCCACGTCGCGACCGGGTCTGACCACGCCTGGATCTCGAAGATCCAGGCCCCGGGCGTGTCGGGGGTCACCCACGCGAGGTAGCGGTCGACCGGGTCGGTCTGCTTGACCAGCCGCACCGGCGGCCGACGCTCGCCTGTCGGCGAGGTCAGGACCACCTCCGCGCCGAGCAGGTCGTGACCTTCGCGGAAGATCGTTGCTGAAACGGGAAAGGGCTCGCCGACCGTCGCTTTCGCGGGGAGGCGTCCGAGGTCCACCACCGGGTGGACGTCCATGACGGGAATGCGTCCGACCATGCGTTCCACCCTTGCTGGTCCCACCCGGCGCTGCAACCTCAGCCGGGGTGAAGACCCCGCGGGGGCCGTGCGGTGGGGTGCGCGGGGGCCGGGTGGCCCCCCTGAGGCCACCCGACCCGGCTCTCCCGCGCGTCTACCTGCGGAACGACCGCTGCGGGTTCTCGATCCCGAAGGACGACCGCCAGCTCGGGAACGACGTGGAGAAGGCCTGGAGCTCGGTGACGTGGGCGATGGTGCCCCGGTCGGAGCCGGCTTTGCAGTCGGTCGTGTTGAGCGGGTCGGCGTCGAGCTCGCCGGCGAAGGCCGGACCCCCGGTGCACTGGTTCTCCAGCACGACCAGCCGCAGCGCTCGCGCCCGCGTGGGCTTGATGGCGAAGGCGCGGAGGTTGAGGTCGGGTGCCACCGGGCGGGGGCGGGTACCGGGGAACGCGTCGGGCCGCGAGACGAACACCCGGCGCCAGGTCGCCCGGGCCGAGCCGCAGGCCCGGACGCACGCGTCGACGGCGAAGCGGCGCAGGGCGGTGAAGCGCGAGCCCGCGTCGGCGTCCCCGGCGTACGCCGGCCCGAGGTAGGCGCTGACCCCGACCGTGCGGACCGTGACCGGCCTGCTGCCGGCCAGGTCGACGGCGATGGACGGCTTGGTTGCGTCGACGTCGCCGCCGGTGACCGCGGCCCACGAGCGGCGCTCGGTCCCGTCGATGAGCTGCTGGGGGTTGCGGCCGCCGGGGGTGGCCCGCAGGACCTTGGCGCCGGTGCGGGCGGCGGCGAGGTTCTTGCTGGTGCGCACGCGGACGACCTGGGGCGCCCGGCCCCGGGTCACGGTCATGGTGAAGCGCATGAAGCCGTGGGTCGGGCTGACCAGGAGCATGTCGTAGGTGCCGGGGGTGAAGGTGGCCGAGGACGGCAGGCGGGTCCCCGCGACCGTGTCGGCGACCGGACGGGTGCGGGCCTCGAAGTCGCCCACGTAGACGGTGCCGGGGGCCGAGGTCCTGAACACGACCCGGCGGTTGGCCTTGCGTCCGCCGATCGAGGCGAAGCCCGGACGGGGGGCGGTGTCCTCGCCGTCCTCGACCGAGGCGCCGACCCCCATCCCGCGGCGGGCGAACGCGTTCCACAGGGTGGTCCTGTTGGCGCCGCCGAACCGCATCGCGTCGGCGGCGATCATGGCGTCGCGGGCGTCGAGCATCGACGTCGCGCCCTGCTGCAGCAGGAAGGAGTCGAAGAGCAGCTGCACCCAGCGCCGGTTGCCCGGGCACTTGTAGGGACGCAGGACACCCTTGATCGGGCTGCCCTGGGCACACTCGAGCTGCCGCGCCTTGTCGTCGTAGGGGAACTTCCGGTCGTACTTGTCGACCAGGGCCTGGCGGACCTCCCACTGGGTGGCGTTCCAGATCTCGCCGTCGGCGTGCACCTCGGGCCCGGTGGTGTCGAAGCCGTAGTTGGAGTAGTTGAGCGGGTTCTTGTTGATCGCGTAGTCGCGGATGGCGGTGCGCAGGTTGCCGGTGGCGTAGGCGCCGATGGCCCACACGTTGCCGCCGTTGGAGTAGCCGTGGCTGAACTGGTACTCACCGGCCACCAGGTCGCTCCACGACTCGCCCATCGCGCCGCCCTGCTCGGAGGTCAGGCCCTCGTCGGGCCCGCCGACCATCCGGTTGCTGATCGCGTGGGTGTACTCGTGCCCGACGATGCCCATGTCGAGGCCGCCGTCGGTGCAGGGGGCGTAGAAGGCGCCGGCGATCGGCTGGAAGAGGTACTGGTTGGTGATCCCCGGGACGCCGTCCTGCAGGGCGATCTGGTTGGCGTTGTCGCGGCCCATGCCGGTCTGCAGCCCGCCGATGGCCCCGGCCTGCACGTTGCCGATCTCGGGGTCGTTGTCGGTGCCGCCCCGCCCGACGTTGTCGAGCTGCAGGTTGTAGTTCTTCTCGGTGAAGCCCAGGTAGTAGGAGTAGTCGTGCATGCGGTTGTGCGTGACGAACAGGTTGGCCACCGAGAACAAGATGTCGTTGCCGCCGGGGCGCAGCTGGGTCGGGTCGCAGCGGCTGTTGTTCCAGGCGTCGGTGAAGGGCTGGCGGTAGTCACCGGTGACCGAGACCGGCGCCTGCAGGAGCCCGCCGGGCGTCAGCGGGCTGGCCCAGGCCTCGCGGGTCAGGGCGTTGTTGCCGCTCGTGGTGCCGGTGGTCAGCCCGGTGGCCGGGAGCGTGTCCCAGGGGCCGAACGCCTGGACGTTGTTGAGGCGGCCGGTGGGCAGGGTGCAGCCGGACGCGGTCAGCCAGCAGCCGACCACGGCGTTGCGCGGCGTACGGCTGGGGGAGTCGAGGGTGGGGTTGGCGGTGAAGAAGCGCCAGCGCGGGTTGTAGGCC
Organism: Sphingomonas paucimobilis; assembly: GCA_943371595.1. Taxonomy (GTDB): domain Bacteria; phylum Actinomycetota; class Actinomycetes; order Propionibacteriales; family Nocardioidaceae; genus Nocardioides. The sequence continues at coordinate 15,207 of CALRVO020000005.1, read as the reverse complement.
GTGCTCCCGGGGGCGCTGGCCGCCTGGTCGCTGGTCACGACGGTCGCGGTGTAGGCACCGGGCCCCACGAGCGGGGTGTCGTCGAACGGGCAGACCTCGGCCCGGTAGGTGCCGGCCGGGATGCTGGGGGCCGAGTAGGTCAGCGCCTCGGGGCTGGTCAGGAGGTCCTGCGAGGCCAGGAGCGTCCCGCCGGGACCGTAGAGGTTGACCGCGATGTCGTTGGCCGGGCTGAGGGTCGCGGCGACGATCGCGATCGTCCGCGTCCTGGCGTCCAGGACGAACGGGTGGCGCGGTCCGCACGCGGTGGCGGTGATCGTGCCCGAGAACGGGAACGCCCCGGCGGTGCGCGCCGGGCCGCCGACCGAGGCGGGCGTCACCAGGGTGCTCGGCGAGCCCGCGAGGTCGCCGGCGTTCAGCACCTTGTTCTGGCGGTGCAGGACGGCGCCGCTCACTGCGTCGACCAGGACGGTGTAGCCGTTCGTCGTCGCCCCCTGGACGTCGACCACGTTGGCCTCGAGCACCGGGCGCACCGAGCCGTCGGCGTTGGCCAGGGCCCGCAGGCGCACCTGCTGCTCCTGCAGGACGCCCGGGACCGACAGCCGGGTCCAGCCGTCGCTGCTGTTGCGCCGGATCGTGCTCAGGTCGCTCGGCAGGTCGAGCCCGATGTTGGCGGCGGCCCGCAGCCACCCGGCGGCGGGCGTGATGACCGCGGTCGGGGGCCGCTGGGTCGTCCTGGTGATCGAGGAGGAGACGTAGACGATCCGGCCCCGGGCGATCCCGACCGTGACGGCACTGCCCAGGGCCGGCAGGAGGCCGTCGAAGCGCTGGCGCAGGAAGACCGCGTGGCTGCCGGAGCCGACCAGCGGTTGGTCGATCGCCTGCATGCCGGCGACCTGCGAGGCGGTGATGCCGAACAGGTCGGCGTGGGAGCGCAGCCAGCTGCGGGCGGCGACGACCGGGTCCGACGAGGTCGCCCTCGCCAGGACGCCGTCGCGGGGGAGGATCGAGGCCGGCGTGCCCATCGCGTTCCAGCGCAGGTCGACGGCCCCGAGGCGGGCCGCGGCCCGCTTCTGGCGCAGGCTCGGCAGGGCCCGGCCGCGGGTGTCGATGTCGGGCTTGCCGGCGACCGCGTCGCCGATGCCGCGGAACGTCGTCGACAGGTCGGGGACCGTGCCTGCGGGCTTCGACGGCACGGCGGCCGGGGCCGGAGCGGGGGTGCCGTCGTCGGCCAGGGCCGGGAGCTGGGTGAGTCCGGGCACCAGGGCAGCGGTCAGCAGGGCGATCGTCGCAGCCGCGTGACGGCTGCGGCGCGTCGGGAACGAGGTCATGACGTCCCAACGGCCGCCCCGCGCCGACGTTATGCGGCTTGTCTGACGAAACATGACATTCGGCGGGTTCGCCCGTTCTCTTGGAACGATCCAAGGATCAGCGCTAGCGTCGTCCCGTGCGTGCTATCCGACGATTCACCGTCCGTCCCGTCCTGCCCACGAACCTGGCGCCGCTGGGCGAGCTCGCCGGCAACCTGCGCTGGTCGTGGCACCCCGAGACCCAGGACGTCTTCGCCGAGGTCGACCCCGACCTGTGGGACTCCACCGGGCGCGACCCCGTGAAGCTGCTCGGGGCGGTGGGCCGCGAGCGGTTCGACGAGCTGGCCACCGACGAGGGTTTCCTCCAGCGGCTGGGCGCGGCCCGGGCCGACCTGGAGCACTACCTGACCGCCGACCGCTGGTACCAGCGGCGGGTGGCCGCTGACGGCGGCTCCGGCGGCCCGGGTCCCCGGGCCATCGGCTACTTCTCACCGGAGTTCGGCATCACCGCGGTCCTGCCCCAGTACTCCGGCGGTCTCGGCATCCTGGCCGGCGACCACCTCAAGGCCGCCAGCGACCTCGGCGTCCCGATCATCGGCGTCGGGCTGCTCTACAAGCACGGCTACTTCAAGCAGTCGCTCTCGCGCGAGGGCTGGCAGCAGGAGACCTACCCCGTCCTCGACCCCGACGAGCTGCCGATCTCGCTGCTGCGCGAGCGCGACGGGACCCGCGCGTCGATCTCGATCCAGATGCCCGACGGCCCCGACCTGGTCGCCCGCATCTGGGTCGCCAGCGTCGGCCGCGTCCCGCTGCTGATGCTCGACACCGACGTCGAGGGCAACCCCGACCACTACGTCGACGTGACCGACCGCCTCTACGGCGGCACCTCCGAGCACCGGCTGCGCCAGGAGCTCCTCCTCGGCGTCGGTGGCGTGCGCGCGCTGCGCGTGTTCTCGCGCATCACCGGCCACCCCGAGCCCGAGGTGTTCCACACCAACGAGGGCCACGCGGGCTTCCTCGGCATCGAGCGCATCCGTGAGCTCACCGTGGCCCCCGACGGACCCCGGCTCGACTTCGACACCGCCGTCGAGGTCGGCCGCGCCTCGACCGTCTTCACCACCCACACCCCGGTGCCCGCGGGCATCGACCGGTTCCCGCGCTCGCTGGTCGAGCAGTACCTCAACGACGACGGCGGGGCCACGCCCGGCGTCCCGACGTCGCGCATCCTCGCGCTCGGCGCCGAGGACTACGCCGGCGGCGACGCCACCGTCTTCAACATGGCCGTCATGGGCTTCCGCCTCGCCCAGCGCGCCAACGGTGTCTCCAAGCTGCACGGTGAGGTCAGCCGCGGCATGTTCCAGGGCCTGTGGCCCGCCTTCGACGAGGCCGAGGTGCCGATCGGGTCGATCACCAACGGTGTGCACGCCCCGACGTGGGTGGCCCGCGAGGTCTTCGGGCTGGCCACCTCCCAGGGGGCCGACGGCGACGCCGACGACCCCGAGAGCTTCTGGCACGCCGTCGACAAGGTGCCCGGCACCGACGTCTGGTCGGTCAAGCGGATGCTGCGCGAGCGTCTCGTGGTCGACGCCCGCACCCGGCTGGCCAAGTCGTGGGAGAAGCGGGGCGCGGCCAAGGCCGAGCTCAAGTGGATCGACGCCGCCCTCGACCCCGACGTGCTGACGATCGGCTTCGCGCGCCGCGCCGCGTCGTACAAGCGGCTGACCCTGATGATGCGTGACCCCGAGCGCCTCAAGGCCCTGCTGCTCCACCCCGAGCGCCCCATCCAGCTGGTGATCGCCGGCAAGGCGCACCCGGCCGACGACGGCGGCAAGAAGCTCATCCAGGACATCGTCCGTCTCTCCGACGACCCCGAGGTCCGCCACCGCATCGTCTTCCTGCCCAACTACGACATCGCGATGGCCAAGCCGCTCTACCCCGGCTGCGACGTGTGGCTCAACAACCCCCTGCGCCCCTACGAGGCCTGCGGCACCTCCGGCATGAAGGCCGCCCTCAACGGCGGGCTCAACCTGTCGGTCCTCGACGGCTGGTGGGACGAGTGGTACGACGGCGACAACGGCTGGGCGATCCCCACCGCCGACGGCGTCGACGACATCGACAAGCGCGACGACCTCGAGGCCGCCGCCCTCTACGACCTGATCGAGAACGAGGTCACCCCCCGCTTCTACGACGTCGACCACGACGGCGTCCCGACCCGCTGGGTCGAGATGCTGCGCCACACCCTGAAGTCCCTCGGCCCCAAGGTCCTCGCGACCCGCATGGTCCGCGACTACGTCCGCCAGCTCTACGCCCCGGCGGCGGTCAACGCCCGCGCCCTCAACAGCGACTACGCCGGCGCCCGCGACCTCGCCGCCTGGAAGGTCAAGGTCAAGGCCGCCTGGCCCGAGGTCCGCGTCGAGCACGTCGAGTCCAGCGGCGTCGGCGACGCCGCCGAGGTCGGCCTGAGCCTCACCGTGCGCGCCTTCGTCTGCCTCGGCGACCTCGAGCCCGCCGACGTCGAGGTCCAGCTCGTCCACGGCCGCGCCAAGTCCGACGACACCCTCGTCGACACCACCGCGGTCGCCCTCTCCCCGGTCGAGTCCTACGACGGCGGCCGCCACCGCTTCGACGGCGAGATCACCCTCAACCGCAGCGGCCCCTTCGGCTACACCGTCCGCATCGTCCCCAGCAACGGCCTCCTGACGTCGTACGCCGAGCTCGGGGTCGTCGCGACCGCCTGAGTCCGGCCCGTCCGGGCCTTGTTGTGGTTGTCGTGCGCGCCTTCGGCGCGGGTGCGCCTGCGGCGGGCTAGAGGTCCTGCGGGCCGGGGTCCGTGGTGGGGTGGGGCGTCGGCTCCGGCGGGGCCGAACCGCACCCCGCAGCTGGCGACGCCGTGTCGCACCCTGACTCGGTTCGTGGTGGAGATGAGCGGTGTGCGCCACGCCGCGCTTGACGCTCTGCCGGGGCGCGCTTCGTCCGCGCCTGCGCCGCCGCCCCACCCCGGCCGGTCCGCGACCGGCGGTCCCCGGGGGGTGGGGTGTGGTCGGGGCCCGGACCACACCACTTCACCCAGGGGGACAGCCATCGGGCTCAGGGACCGGTGGGACGGGGGCCGAAGGCGCGGCAGGAGCGCGATCCGGCAAGCGTCAAGCGCGGCGTGGCGCGCAACGGACCGACCTGACCACACGTCGAGTCCGGCGCGACATGGCGTCGCCAGCTGCGGATCGGCGGTCCTGCCCCGCCGCAGTGCCCCCGGCCCACCACCACGGACCCCTCAGGGGCGCAGCCCCGAGCCCGCCGCAGGCGCACCCCGCGCCGAAGGCGCGCACGACAACCGCAACAGAGGACCGACCGGGCCTACGGCCCGAGCAGTCAGAACTCGAGGTGCACGGGCGCCGCGTTGTCCACCCGGTAGAGCCGTCGGGTGCCAGCCTCGACGTTCACGTCGAGGTCGTCGAACCGGAACGGGCGGTCGAGCGACCGCGCGAACTTGGTCACGCAGCCGCGCGAGACCGAGATGCCCAGGACGTCGGTCCTGCGGTTCCACTGGTACGTCGTACGGCACTTGATCGGGCCGCCGGCGTCCTCGAGGAAGTTGTACTCGGGGTAGGCGATCACGGAGCCGTCGCGCTGCCGCTCGAGGTACAGGCCGAGCGAGTCGTCGGCGTCGTCGGGGTTGGACGCGTACACGTAGAACGCCCCCGCCTTCGGCAGGTCGGTGACGACCGCGGAGACACCGAACGTCTTCTCACCCACGCGGTAGGTGACGCGGCGCAGGTCGATGTGGGCGCGCGGGTTGACGGCGTCGTCGACGACCACGCGCGAGAGCGTGGTCGTCGCGGCGTGGCTGGCGGGTGCCGGTGCCACGAGTGCGGTCGCGGTGAGTGCCGCGGTGAGGAGGGCCCGAGAGATCCTCACGTCAGGCCCAGCGCTCCGACGCGGGCACGAAGGTGAGCCGGCGGTCGCCCGTGTAGATCTGCTTGGGGCGGGCGATCTTCTGCTCCTTGTCCTGGACCAGCTCGAGCCACTGCGAGAGCCAGCCCGGGGTGCGGCCGATGGCGAAGAGCACGGTGAACATCTCGGGCGGGAACTGGAAGGCCTCGTAGATCAGGCCGGAGTAGAAGTCGACGTTGGGGTAGAGCTTGCGCTTGATGAAGTACTCGTCCTCGAGGGCGATCTTCTCGAGCTCCTTGGCGATCTCGAGGAGCGGGTTGACCCCGGTGACCTCGAAGACGTCGTCGCAGGCCTTCTTGATGATCGTGGCGCGCGGGTCGAAGTTCTTGTAGACGCGGTGGCCGAAGCCCATCAGGCGCTCGTTGCCGTCCTTCACGCCCTTGATGAAGGCGGGGATGTTCTCCTTCGACCCGATGCGGCGCAGCATCTTGAGCACGGCCTCGTTGGCGCCGCCGTGCAGCGGGCCGTAGAGCGCGCCGACGCCGGCCGCGACCGCCGAGTAGGGGTCGACCTGCGAGGAGCCGACGGAGCGGACCGCGTTGGTCGAGCAGTTCTGCTCGTGGTCGGCATGCAGGATGAACAGCACGTCGAGGGCCTTGACCAGGCGCGGGTCGGCCTCGTACTTCGACTCGCTCATCTTGAAGAGCATCGAGAGGAAGTTGGCGGTGTAGCTGAGGTCGTTGTCGGGATAGACGTAGGGCTTGCCCTGCGCGTGGCGGAAGGCCCAGGCGCCGAGGGTCGGCATCTTGGCGATCATCCGCACGACCTGCATGTGCCGGTTGTCGGCGTCGGTGATGTTGCCGGCGTCGGGGTAGAACGTCGACAGGGCGCCGACCGAGGCCATCAGCATGCCCATGGGGTGGGCGTCGTAGCGGAAGCCCTGCATGAAGGTCTTGACGTTCTCGTGGACGAACGTGTGGTAGGTGATCTCGTGCACCCAGGCGTCGTGCTCGGCCTTGGTCGGGAGGGCCCCGTGGACCAGCAGGTAGGCCACCTCGAGGAAGCTCGACTTCTCGGCGAGCTGCTCGATGGGGTAGCCGCGGTACTCGAGGATGCCCTTGTCGCCGTCGATGTAGGTGACGGCGGAGCGGCACGAGGCCGTGTTGACGAAGCCGGGGTCGTAGACGGCGAGTCCGGGGGACTCCTCATCGGTGCGGATCTTCCCGAGGTCGGCGGCCTTGATGGTGCCGTCGGTGATCGGGACGTCGTACTCCGAGCCGGTGCGGTTGTCGCGGACGGTGAGAGAGTCGGTCACGCATGACAACCTAGACCGCGCTCCCGCAACGCGAAATCCCGGGCGTCGCCCAGCGGACACCAGCGCGGTGATTTGCCGCCGTTCCGCCGCGGTCCGTAGTCTTGGCGGTCGCGTCCCTACCGTGCGGTGCCCCCTGACCTGGGTGCCGTGCAGTCCCGGATCACCTCAGCCGGGCCGAGTTCGTCAAGAGACGCGAGCAGCACCTCCGGCCGGGGCACTCCCCGGACCCGGGATCCTACGAACGCAGAGAGCAAGGTCATGGCTACCTACGCCCCCAAGCCCGGCGACATCAAGCGCACGTGGCACGTCATCGACGCCCAGGACATCGTCCTGGGCCGCCTCGCAGTGGAGTGCGCGACGCTCCTGCGCGGCAAGCACAAGGCGACCTTCGCCCCCAACGTCGACGGCGGCGACTTCGTCATCGTCGTCAACGCCGAGAAGGTCGCCCTCGCCGGCAACAAGAAGGTCACCAAGAAGGTCTACCGCCACTCGGGCTTCCCCGGTGGTCTGACCGAGACCGCGATCGGCGACATCCTGGTCAAGGACGCCCGCAAGGTCGTCGAGAAGGCCGTCTGGGGCATGCTGCCCAAGAACAAGCTGAGCCGTCAGCAGCTCACCAAGCTCAAGGTGTACTCCGGCCCGGAGCACCCGCACGCCGCTCAGCAGGCCGTGCCCCACGAGATCAAGCAGATCTCCCAGTAGTCGCGACCTTCCACCCACAGACTGAGCAGGTAGAAACCCATGACTGAGAACACCACCGAGGTCGACGAGACCTTCACCCCCGACGAGCAGGGCGTGTCCTACACGTCCGAGAGCGCCGCGTCGTCCGACACCCCGGCGCGCCCGGCCACGATCATCCCCGCCGCGGCCACCGGTCGCCGCAAGGAGGCCGTCGCCCGCGTCCGCATCGTCCCGGGCACCGGCAACTGGCGCGTCAACGGACGCACCCTCGACTCCTACTTCCCCAACAAGCTGCACCAGCAGGTGGTCAACGAGCCGTTCGCCGCGCTGCAGCTCGAGGGCCGCTTCGACGTGATCGCCCGCATCCACGGCGGCGGCATCACCGGTCAGGCCGGCGCCCTGCGCCTCGGCGTGGCTCGCTGCCTCAACGAGATCGACACCGAGACCAACCGCCCCACGCTCAAGAAGGCCGGGCTGCTCACGCGTGACGCCCGCGTCATCGAGCGCAAGAAGGCCGGCCTCAAGAAGGCCCGCAAGGCGCCTCAGTTCAGCAAGCGCTAGTCGTCGCCGCAGCCCGGTTCCCCGGGCTGCGTGGCTACGTCCTCGACGGTCGGCGGTCCCACCCGGGCCGCCGACCTTCGTCGTTCCAGGAGGCACAGATGACCCGCATCTTCGGCACCGACGGCGTCCGTGGGCTCGCCAACGGCCCGCTCACCGCCGAGCTCGCGCTCGACCTGGGCGTGGCCGCGGCGCGCGTCCTCGTCGACCACGGCGACTACTCCGGCCGGCGTCCGCTGGCCGTGGTCGGTCGCGACACCCGGATCTCGGGGCAGTTCCTCGAGCACGCCGTGGTCGCCGGGCTCGCCTCGGCCGGGGTCGACGTGCTGCGCCTGCGCGTCCTGCCGACCCCGGGGGTCGCCTACTTCACCGACGCGCTCGGCGCCGACGTGGGCGTCGTGATCAGCGCGTCGCACAACGCGATGCCCGACAACGGCATCAAGTTCCTGGCCCGTGGCGGGGTCAAGCTCGACGACGCGCTCGAGCGCGAGATCGAGGCCCGTCTGGGCGAGGACTGGGACCGTCCGACCGGCGCGGCCGTGGGCCGCGTGCGTCCCTACGCCCCCACCGTCGAGGAGTACGCCGCCCACCTGGTGCGCACCCTCGACGGCCCGCTCGACGAGCGCGGCGCCCCGCTGCGCGTCGTCCTCGACTGCGCGCACGGCGCAGCCAGCGAGGTGGGCCCGCGGGTCTTCGCCGACGCCGGCCTCGAGGTCGTCACCATCGGCGCTGAGCCCGACGGGCTCAACATCAACGACGGCTACGGCTCCACCCACCTCGCGCGCCTGCAGCGCGCGGTCGTCGACCACGGCGCCCACGCCGGCTTCGCGGTCGACGGCGACGCCGACCGGTGCCTGGCCGTCGACGCGACGGGTGCCGTCGTCGACGGCGACCAGATCCTCGCCGTCCTGGCGCTCGCGCTGCGCGACGCCGGGCGGCTGGCCGACGACACGGTCGTCGCGACGGTGATGAGCAACCTGGGCTTCACCCGTGCTCTGGGGGAGGCCGGCATCACCGTGCGCCAGACCGCCGTCGGCGACCGCTACGTGCTCGAGGACATGCGCGCCGGCGGCTACAACCTGGGCGGCGAGCAGTCGGGCCACGTCATCATGCGCGACCACGCGACCACGGGTGACGGGCTGCTGACCGCCCTGCACGTGCTGCAGCGCATGGTCGTCACCGGTCGCTCGCTGCGCGACCTCGCCTCGGTGGTGACCCGCTTCCCGCAGGTGCTCGTCAACGTCCCCGACGTCGACAAGGCCCGCTGCGACGACCCCGAGCTGGTCGCCGCGGTGCAGGCCGAGGAGGTCGCGCTGGGTGACACCGGTCGCGTCCTGCTCCGCCCCTCCGGCACCGAGTCGTTGGTCCGCGTCATGGTCGAGGCCGCCACCCCCGAGGCCGCGCAGGGCGTGGCCGACCGCCTGGCCGGGGTGGTCCGCGCCCGGCTGGCGCTCGCGTGATCGAGGTCCGGCCGTTCGCCGTGGCCGACACCGCCACCCTGCGGGCCTGGTACGACGTCGTCCTGGCCGCTGAGGCGGGGCGCCCGTTGCCGGCGTGGCCGTCGTTCGAGACGGCCGTGCAGGTCTGGTCGGTCAGGCGCGACGACCTCGACACCCACTTCTTCCTGGCCGAGGTCGACGGTGTCCCCGCCGGTGCTGGCCGGCTGACGCTGCACCTGCGCGACAACACCCACCTCGCCATGCTCAAGGTCCTCGTCGACCCGACCCGCCGGCGTACCGGCGTCGGGACGGCGCTGCTGGCCACGCTCGAGCGGGCCGCGGTCGAGCGGGGTCGCCACACCCTGCTCACCGAGGTCGTCCACCCGCCGGGCGAGCCCGGTGCCGGCGCGGCGTTCGCCGCCGCCCGGGGCTACCCCATCGCGGGCCGCGAGGTGCTCAAGGCCGCCGACCTGACCACGACGGCCGACCGGTGGCCCGGGCTGGCCGAGCGTGCCGCGGCCCGGTCCGGGGGCTACCGGCTCGTGTCGTGGACCGACACCGCTCCCGACGAGCACGTCGACTCCCTCGCGCACCTCTACAGCCGGTTCCTCGACGAGATCCCGCTCGGCGACGTCGACCTGCAGGCCCAGGCCTGGGACGCCGCCCGGATCCGCGAGGGCGAGGAGCGCCGGCGACGCTCGGGGATCCGGTCGCTGGTCGTCGCCGCGGTGGCTCCCGACGGCTCGCTGGCGGGCTACACCAACCTGGTGGTGCACGCCGGCGACAGCCACGCCGACATCGAGAGCACGCTCGTGCTGCCCGAGCACCGCGGCCACGCGCTCGGCCTGGCCATGAAGGTGCTCCTGCACCAGCGGCTGGTCGAGCTCGTGCCCAAGGCCACCCTGATCGTCACCGGCAACGCCGGGGTCAACCGGTGGATGAACGCCGTCAACACCGACCTTGGTTACGTGGACCTCGAGGAGTGCCTCGAGGTCCAGAAGAAGCTCCACCCAACCCCTGGAGGAACCCCGTGAAGCTCCCGTCCCTGGCCCGTCGCAGCGCGTTGCTGGCGTCCGCCGCCCTGCTCACCGTCACCCTCGCCGCCTGCGGCAGCGAGAACGACGACGAGGCCGCGACCGACCCGGCCCCGTCCTCGTCGACCGAGAGCCCCGACGCGACGTCGTCCGAGTCGACCGAGTCGACCACCGAGTCGCCGTCCGAGACCGAGTCCGAGACCGGCGAGCTGCCCGCGTGGGCGCCGGTGATCGAGACCGAGGGCGACCTGGTGACCGGGCTCGACTTCACCGACGCCCCCGCCGAGCCGTCCGACGAGCTCCTGTCCGCGACCGTGATCGAGGGCGACGGTCCGCCGGTCGAGGTCGGTCAGACCATCACGGCCAACTACCTCGGCTCCATCTACGGCGAGGCGGAGCCGTTCGAGGAGAGCTACAGCAGCCAGCCCTTCCAGGCCCCGATCGGCGTCAGCCAGCTCATCGCGGGCTGGGACCAGGTCATCCCGGGGGTCCCGGTCGGCAGCCGCATCATCATGTCGATCCCGCCCGACCTCGCCTACGGCGACCAGGGTCAGGGCCCCATCCCCGGGGGAGCGTCGCTGGTCTTCGTCATCGACATCGTCGACGCCGCCTGACCGAGGCGCTGACCCCCTAACCTGGTCGGCATGCTCGTCGCCGCCGACACCGTCGCGCGGCGCGGGCTCGCCGATCTCGCAGCCCGGCCCGGCGTCGTCCGGGTCGGGCTCGCCCTGGTCGAGGGCGGGGGACGTCGCCTGCGGTTCACCGCCTCCGACCGCGACGGCGCCGTCGTCGACTGGTGCCACATCGACGCCTACGACGACGTGCCCCTCAACGCCGTGGTGCGCGGCGGCACGGGTGTCGCGGGCTCGTGGGGCGACCTCGCGCCGCTGTTCCCGGACTTCGTCGCCCGACAGGTCGGTGGGCCCGCCGGCGGGCTCGTGGCCGAGCCCCTCGTCGTCCACGGTCAGCTGCTCGGTGCGGTCCTGGCCTACGTCGAGGACCCCGGCACCACGGCCCCGCTCGACGTCGACGCGCTCGCCCACGACCTGCGCGCGGCCCAGGCCCGCGAGGAGCGGGTCGACGACCGGCTCGCCGACCAGCCGGTCGCCGAGGGGGCCCGGGTCGCCGACTGCGAGGTGGCCGGGGAGTCCCGCGCCGTCGGCGAGGCGCGGCGCTTCGTACGCCGCCACCTCCTCGACTGGGAGGTCGACGACGACCGGGTCGACACCGCCGTGCTGTGCCTGTCCGAGCTGGTCACCAACGCGGTGATCCACACGGGCGCCCCGTCCGAGGTCCGTGCCCTGCTCGACGACGGGGTGCTGACCGTGACCGTGCGCGACCGCGGCAGCCACCGCGGCGCCCGTCCGACCGACCCCGGTGCCGACCCCGCAGCCGAGCTGGACGACCCGCTCCGCGTGCACGGGCGCGGTCTGCAGCTGGTCTCCGCCCTCACCTCGCGCTGGGGCTCGGAGCTCGACGCCACGGGCACCACGGTGTGGTTCGTGCTCGACGGCTCCGGCACCGGCTCCTAGAGCTTGCGCAGCCGCACGTAGCGCACGGAGTGGTCGCGGTCCTTGCGCAGCACCAGGGTCGCGCGCGAGCGGGTCGGCAGCACGTTCTCGGTGAGGTTGGGGCCGTTGATGGTGTCCCAGATGCGGGTGGCCTCGGCAACGGCCTCGTCCTCGGTGAGGGCGCCGTACTTGGAGAAGTAGGAGCCGGGGTCGCGGAACGCGGTCTCGCGCAGCCGCAGGAAGCGGGAGACGTACCAGTCGCGGATGTAGGAGGTGCCGGCGTCGACGAAGACGGAGAAGTCGAAGAAGTCGCTCACCGCGAGTCCCGTGCGCCCGTCGTCGCGCGCCCGCGCCGGCTGGAGCACGTTGAGGCCCTCGATGATGACGATGTCGGGCCGCTTGATGACAACCTTCTCGTCGGGGACGACGTCGTAGATCAGGTGGGAGTACGTCGGTGCCTCGACCTCGTCCTTGCCCGACTTGATGTCGACGACGAAGCGCAGCAGCGCGCGGCGGTCGTAGGACTCGGGGAAGCCCTTGCGCTGCAGCAGCCCGCGGCGCTCGAGCTCGGCGTTGGGGTAGAGGAACCCGTCGGTCGTGATCAGGGCGACGTTGGGGTGCTCCGGCCAGTGGGCCAGCATCTGCTGCAGCACCCGGGCGGTCGTCGACTTGCCCACCGCGACCGACCCGGCCAGCCCGATGACGAAGGGCGTGCGCGGGGGAGTGGGCTGGTGGAGGAACAGCTCCTGCTGGCGGTGCAGCTGACCGGCGGACTCGACGTAGAGGCTGAGCAGGCGCGAGAGCGGCAGGTAGACCTCCTCGACCTCCTCGAGGTCGAGGGAGTCGCCGAGGCCGCGCAGCGTGCGGATCTCCTCGGCCCGCAACGGGCTCTCGGTCTCGTGCGCCAGGGCCGCCCAGGCCGAGCGGTCGAGCTCGATGTAGGGGGAGGTCTCCCGCTGCGCCTCGTCGAGGCGATGGCCTCCGCCGTGGGACATGGCCACCATCCTTGCAGGCGGGGAGCCTCACCGCCCGACGAGCCCACGCCCCGTACAGTGACCGGCCATGTGCGGGATCGTTGGATACGTGGGCCCCAAGCTCGCCCAGGACGTCGTCGTCGAGGGACTGCGCCGCCTCGAGTACCGCGGTTACGACTCCGCCGGGGTGGCGCTGGTCGTGCCGGGCGAGGGTGGCGGGGCGATCGCCGAGGCCAAGAAGGCCGGCAAGCTGGCCAACCTCGAGAAGGTCCTGGCCGAGTCGCCGTTGCCGGCGTCCCACACCGGGATCGGCCACACGCGCTGGGCGACCCACGGAGCCCCCAACGACGTCAACGCCCACCCCCACCTCGGTCACGAGCACCGGGTCGCCCTGGTCCACAACGGGATCATCGAGAACTTCGCCGAGCTGCGAGCACGCCTCGAGGCCGACGACCACGTGCTGCTCTCCGAGACCGACACCGAGGTCGTCGCCCACCTCGTCGAGCTCCAGGTCGAGTCCGGGGCCGACCTGACGACGGCGATGCAGCGGGTCTGCCAGGTGCTCGAGGGGGCGTTCACCCTCGTCGCCATCGACGCCCACGACCCCGACCGGGTCGTCGCGGCCCGCCGCAACAGCCCGCTGGTCGTCGGCGTGGGCGAGGGCGAGCACTTCCTCGGATCCGACGTGGCCGCCTTCATCGAGCACACCCGTGAGGCGCTCGAGCTCGGTCAGGACCAGGTCGTCTCGATCACCCGCGACGGCGTCGAGATCACCGACTTCCACGGCAACCCGGCCGAGGGCCGCCGCTACCACGTCGACTGGGACCTGTCGGCCGCCGAGAAGGACGGCCACGACTGGTTCATGCGCAAGGAGATCTTCGAGCAGCCGCGGGCCGTCGCCGACTCGCTGCTCGGCCGGCGCGACCAGGCCGGGCTGCTGCAGCTCGACGAGATGCGCCTGTCCGACGACGAGATCCGCGACGTCGACAAGATCATCATCATCGCCTGCGGCACCTCGTTCTACGCCGGCATGGTCGCCAAGTACGCCATCGAGCACTGGACCCGCATCCCCGTGGAGGTCGAGCTCGCCAGCGAGTTCCGCTACCGCGACCCGATCCTCGACTACTCGACGCTCGTGGTCGCGATCAGCCAGTCGGGCGAGACCGCCGACACGCTGCAGGCGATCCGCCACGCCCGCACCCAGCGCTCCAAGGTGCTCGCGATCTGCAACACCAACGGCTCGACCATCCCGCGCGAGTCCGACGCCGTCATCTACACCCACGCCGGGCCCGAGATCGGCGTCGCCTCCACCAAGGGGTTCCTGACCCAGCTGGTCGCCTGCTACCTGCTCGCGCTCTACGTCGCGCAGGTCAAGGGCACCCGGTACGGCGACGAGATCGACGAGATCCTGGTCCAGCTCGAGGCGATCCCCGAGCAGATCGAGACGGTCCTGGCCGGTGCCCAGCAGGTCTACGACCTCGCCGCCGAGCACACCGGGACCCGCTCCGTGCTCTTCCTCGGCCGTCACGCCGGCTACCCCGTCGCCCTCGAGGGGGCGCTCAAGCTCAAGGAGCTGGCCTACCTCCACGCCGAGGGCTTCGCCGCCGGCGAGCTCAAGCACGGCCCCATCGCCCTGGTCGAGGAGGGCCTGCCGGTGCTGTGCGTCGTCCCTCCCCGCGGACGCGACCAGCTGCACGAGAAGATGATCAGCGGCATCCAGGAGGTGCGCGCCCGCGGTGCCCGCACCATCTGCCTGGCCGAGGAGGGCGACACCAAGATCGAGCCCTACGCCGACGTGCTGATCCGCCTGCCCCGGGTGCCCGTGCTGCTCCAGCCGCTCGTCGCCACGATCCCGCTGCAGCTGTTCGCCTGCGAGCTGGCCACCGTGATGGGCCACGACGTCGACCAGCCCCGCAACCTCGCCAAGTCGGTCACGGTCGAGTAGGCGGCGGCCCCGGGTGCGCTGCCGGGGCGCGGCCTCGCGGGCTGAACCGCCCGCACGTGCCGAGGGTCGGGCGCGCACCCACACGGTGGTCGAGGTGCGAGGGCCGCCAGGCCCGAGCCTCGAGACCTGGTGAGTGACGCTGCCAACCCGGTGGTCACCCTGACAGGGTCCGCTGCGGGGGTTTTGAGGCTCGTCGCTAGAGCTCCTCGCACCTCAACCACCGTGGCGCCCGACCATGCCGCGACCCATGCGATCGTGCCGAGGGTCGGGCGCGCACCCACAGGGTGGTCGAGGTGCGAGGGCCGCTGGGCCCGAGCCTCGAGACCTGGTGAGTGACGCTGCCAACCGGTGTCCGACGGTGGAGGAATGTCGGCGTATGGCGCCGGCGATCCTCCGCTGACGACGTGAGCACAGGCTCGAGAAGTCAGCACCGAAGGTTCGTGCCACCAGGTGGCACGAACCTTCGAGCTTGTTCAGGTGCTCATCAACCCGCCGCCGTCGCCGTTCAGGATCAGGCGAGGATCGCGTGCACCAGGTTCAGATGAACCTCGC
>CALRVO020000004.1:0-26618 GCA_943371595.1 Sphingomonas paucimobilis | reverse complement strand
GGCCCCACGACGTGCTCGTCGGGATGCCAGGGTCGTCGGCTGCGTCGTTCGCCGCGGCGCCGTCGGCCACGCGGGTGCTCGACGCCATCGACACCCACCCGCGCGAGCACAACCGGGTGCTGCAGGAGGCCTACCCCGACGGCCGCGCGCACGCCGAGACCTACCCCGACGTGCTCGTGCGGCGCATCGAGCGCGAGCTCGAGCTCGCCGACCTGGTGCTCGTGCCGAGCGAGCTGAGCGCCGAGCAGATGCGACGCCACGGGGTCGCCCCGGCCAAGCTCGCGGTGATCCCCTACGCCGTCGACCTGGCGGCGTACGACGCGGGCGGCGCGGACGCCCCGGCCCGACGGTCGCAGCGCCCGACGCTGCTGTGCGTCGCACAGGTGCTCCACCGCAAGGGCATCCCGATGCTGCTCGAGGCCGCACGGCGTGCGCCGGGGGTCGACGTGCGGATCGCGGGGCCGGTCTTCGACCCCAGCCTGGTCGCCGACGTACCGGACAACGTGACGCTGCTCGGCTCGCTCGACCCCGGCCAGGTCAGCGACGAGTACGCCGCCGCCGACGCGTTCGTGCTGCCGTCGCTCGACGACTGCTTCGGGCTCGTGGTCACCGAGGCGGCCGCGGCCGGTCTGCCCCTCTACGTGACCGCCATGACCGGTGCCTCGGAGATCGTGGCACCGCTCCCCCAGACCACGCTGGTCGACCCGACCGACGTCGCCGACCTGGCGTCGGTGCTGGCGTCGACCTCGCTGCTCACCGCCGCGGAGAGGCACGCCAACGCGGCGCGCACCCGTGAGCTCGACCGGACGACGCTCGACTGGGAGCGCTACGCCGATGCCGTGCTCGACGCGGCGCTGGCACTCAGCGGCTGAGCACGGGCGCGGCCGCGCGGTCCTTGCGGCGGCGGTCGATCCGGTGGCCGACGGCGATCAGCGGCTTCTCGAGCACGACGTGGAGCACCCACGCGCCGACGACAGCGGCGGCCAGACCGACGACGGGGGCGACCACGCCCTGCCACACGCCGCCGCCCGGCAGCACCGCCTGGGCGAGGTTGAGCGCGAAGCCGTGGGTCAGGTAGAAGGCGTAGGAGATCCGGCCGAGGAAGACCATCGAGCGCGTCTGCAGCAGCGCCGGGAGCCAGCCCGTTGAGGTGACGATGCCGGCCAGCAGCAGGGTGACCGGTACGCCGTAGGCCACGTAGAGCGGCTGGGTGAGCTCGATCAGGTCGGTCGACAGCTGCACCACGACGACGAAGGTGAGCACGCCGGCGACCGCGACGGGCCGGCCGAGGCGCGAGGCCACGGCGTAGCAGCGCTCGTCGTCGAGCACGAGCGCGAGCACGCAGCCCATCCCGATCAGGGCGTAGGGCTGCAGCAGGTAGCCGATCGGGTCGAGCAGCAGCGGCGCGCACCAGAAGCCGGCGATCGCCACGACCAGCGCCCCCAGCCGCAGGCGAAACCTGCCCGCGAGCAGGACGAAGCCCAGCAGCGGCCACACGAAGTAGAACTTCTCCTCGATGCCCAGCGACCAGGCTGCGGCGAACGGCGGCTCGACCCCCGTGGAGTTGAGCAGCGCCTGCTCGGGCAGGAACCCCAGGTAGTAGGGCAGCGAGTCGAGGAACGCGCCGCGGCGCTCGGGCTGGAAGCCGATCCCGAGCACCAGGACGGCGTAGAAAACCAGCACCGCCAGGTAGAGCGGGTAGATGCGGAACACCCGGCGCAGGTAGAAGCCCCAGAGGTCGAGGCGTCCGTCGCGGCGTTCCTCGCGCCGCGACAGGGTGGTGATCAGGTAGCCGCTGAGGACGAAGAAGAACGTGACCCCGGTGCCGCCGTGCAGGCGGTCCCAGAAGAGCGCGTCGATGTGGCTGGTGAAGACCAGCAGGATCGCGACGGCCCGCAGACCGTCGAGCTCTCCGAAGTAGCGGCGCTCCTGGTAGGCCGCGAAGCTGCGCACCGGGTCAGGACGTCCGGGCGATGGTCGTGCCGGACTTCGTCCCTTGCGACTTCTTGCCCGGCTTCTTGCCCGGCTTCTCGTCCGACGGGGTCGCGTCGTCCTCGCCCGCGTCAGCGCGGGCCTGCTCGAGCACGTCGACCAGGGCGGCCTACATCAGCGGTGCGAGCTCCTGGGCGTACTGCAGGGTCAGGTGCTCCCCGTCGACGTACGCCGGAGTGGTGCCGACGAACGCCGGGCAGTAGCCCTCGGCGCAGAACCAGTCGCGGGTCTCGACGTAGTAGGCCCCGTTCGCCTCCGCGACCTCGCGCTCCATGTCGGTGTAGTCGAACCACCCCTGCTCGATCGGCTTCTCGCAGTCGTCGGGCGAGCCGACGCTGGTCGCGCACTCGGTCAGGTCTCCGGCGCCCGGCGGGCCGGCGACGACGGCCACGATGCGACCCGGGGCGGAGATGTCGGTCAGCTCGCGCTCGAACGCCGCCCGGATCTCGTCGAGGGCCTCCTGCCCGGTCGCGCCCGAGCTGAGCGCGCCGTTGGGATAGATCCAGGTCGACGAGACGAGCACCAGGTCGGGCTCGATCCGGTCGATCTGCTCGCGGGCGAACGTCTTGAACGCGTCGCACGCGGGGAAGTCGCCACCCTCGAACTTGTCGGTCTCGGCGTCGAAGGGCGGGCACTCGGGATAGGTCAGCTGCTGCACCCGTCCCTTCGGAAGCGCGTCACGCACCGCGGGCATATAGGCCAAGGCGACCGAGTCGCCCAGGACGACCGTCGTCGTGGCCGCGTCGTCGGGGCCGAACACGCAGTCGTCGACGTTGGTGTCGGTCACGTCGACGCAGCCGTAGTCCGCCATGCCCGCGAGCCACGGGCCGATGCCGAGCCGGTCGACCGAGGGGTCGAGCGACGGGAAGTCCTCCAGCCCCAGCGACTGGGTGATCCGCTGCTGCAGGTAGGCCTCGGCGTCGGTGGTCTGGACCGCCTGACCGGACCGGCCGTCGGTGGTGCCGGCGACGTCGTCGGCCGCCACCGGGGTGGCGCTGAGGATGCGCTCCTGGTCGGCCGGCTGGTCCGGCAGGGCCACGGTCCCCACGACCACGAAGGCGGCGACGAGCGCACCCACGCCGATCCAGCTGTTGGCGAGGCGGTGCGAGTGGTTGACCGGGCCGACGTTCATCGCCTTGCGCCACCGCGGCTCGAGCCACTGCGAGTGCCGGATCGGGTCCTCGACGAGGTGGAAGGAGAGCACGGAGAAGCCGAGGGTCAGCGCGAGGGCGGTCAGCTCGTAGGCCAGCCCGGCGTCGGGGAAGTAGGCCAGCAGCAGCACCACCACGGGGAAGTGCCACAGGTAGAGCGAGTAGGAGATGTCGCCGAGGTAGGTCGTCACCCGGTTGCGCAGCGGGAAGAAGAAGCGCGGCTCGGAGCCGACGCCGGCGGCGATCACCAGTGCCGTGCCGGCCACCGGCAGCGCCGCCCACGGCGCCGGGAAGGTCGCCGACTCGTCGATCAGCACCGTCGAGGCGGCGATGGCCCCGAGACCGGCGTACGCCAGGACGGGGCGCACCCACGCCGGCAACCGACGCCACACGGCGGCGGTGCTCGCGAGCACCGCTCCGACCAGGAGCTCCCACGCCCGGTCGAAGGTGGAGAAGTAGGCGACCACCGGCGAGGCCGACGAGTGCGACAGGGAGTAGGCGAACGAGGCGACGGCGAGGGTGCCGGCGACCGCACCCAGCACGAGGAGGTGGCGACGCGAGTCGGGCGCGACCTTGCGGGCCGCAGCGATCGTGAGCACGAGCAGGGTCGGCCAGACGACGTAGAACTGCTCCTCGACCGACAGCGACCAGTAGTGCTGCAGCGGCGAGACCGGGCCGCCACTGGCGAAGTAGTCGGTGCCGGCCTGCGCGAAGTGCCAGTTGGCGCCGAACAGCAGCGCCCAACCGCCGTCGGTCGCGACGCTGCGACCTCGGGTGTCGTTGAAGAGCAGGTAGGTCGCCACGATCGTGACCGCGATGACCAGGACCGCGACCGGCAGGATCCGTCGGACCCGCCGACGGTAGAAGTCGACGTAGCTGATGCGCCCCGACCGGGCGTGCTCGGAGAGCAGCAGGTGGGTGATCAGGAACCCGGAGACGACGAAGAAGACGTCGACACCGATGAAGCCCCCCACGGGCTGACCGAAGACGTGGTCGCAGATCACGAGGAGGACGGCGACGGCACGCAGGCCCTGGATGTCGGCCCGACCCGTACGGGCCGCGCGCGGCGCACGGGCGGGGAGGGCGCGCCGGACCGGCCTGTGAAGTGGGAGGAGTTTCACGCCGCGATCGTAGGGCTGTCGGGGGCCCCGGGTACGGGGATCGTCCAAACCCCTCCTGCCCCAGCGATCCGGGCCCCGGCGATCACTCGCGCGCGTGCCGGGGGCGGTAGTGCTCCTCGTCGCGCAGCCGTCGTCCGCCACTGGTGACGAACACGGCGAACACCAGCAGCGCCACCGTGAACCCGAAGACACCCGACAGCGACCCGAACGGGCCGCGCCACAGCCCCACCTGGGCGATGGCCAGGTAGGCCGCCACCACGGCGACCCGGGACTGGGCTAGCCAGGCCTGGTCTAGATAGGCCCAGGCCACGCCGAGCCCGACCAGGATCACCACGACGCCGACCCACCCGAAGGCGAGGTAGGACTCGGCCGGGAACGGGGTCGAGAGGTCGAGGAAGTCGTAGCCGCGCTCGCCGGCGATCTGGAACGTCGAGGGCTCGGCCTTCGCCGTCCAGATGGCGCGCGGCACGAAGAAGAGGACCGCCGAGAGCAGGTGCAGGCCCCAGTCGTGGCCGTGGGTGTCGACGAAGGTGATCGTGTTGATCATCTGCTGGAAACCGTCGAAGTCGGGGCTGGCCAGCACGGGCTCGGGGCCTGACCTCGACTCGCCGTAGCGGAAGTAGTTGGCCGCCGGGTAGGCGAGCAGCAGCGCGCCGACGCTCAGCAGCAACCACGACACGGCCGCCCGACGACGCAGGGGCCGCAGGAGGGCCAGGGCGTAGGTGCCGAAGGCCGCCAGCACGAAGTAGCGGGGGGCGATGAACGGGTTGGCGACGATCAGCAGCAGCAGGAACGAGACGACGCTCAGCGTCACCGCCACCAGCCGCGACCGGGACCCCCGCGGCGAGCCGGGCACCAGCCACAGCGCCAGGACCGACGCGCTGATGGCCAGCGAGCTCGGCACGACCTTGACCAGGCTGCCGACGACCTGGGCATCCGCGGCGATGCCGTTGTTCTGGACCGCCTGGGTGACCTCGTTGCGCGAGCTGAGCAGTGCTCCGGGTCCGCCGGCCGCCGAGATCAGCAGCGGGGTCAGCAGGATCGCGCCGAGGATGTAGAGCACCGCCAGGTAGGTCATCCGCCGCCGACGGTCGGGGGCGATCTCCCACGGCTTGGTGGTCACCGGGCGGCGCCGCTGCACGAGGGCGTAGCCGAGGAGGAACGCGCCCTGCCCCAGGGTCAGCACGATCTGGGCGCGCAGCGTCCCGGAGAAGTTGGCGGTGATGCCGGGGTCGTTCCAGGCGGCCTGCAGGTGGTCGATCTGGTAGACCGACGGCACGACCAGCCAGCAGTAGGGGAAGACGCTGGCGATGAGCAGGCACGGCCGCATCCGGGAGTGGACCGCTGCTCCTGCCCCCAGGGCGCACAGCAACGCGTGGATGACGGCCAGCACGGCGTGGTAGGGCTCGATGCGCACCAGCATCGGAATCAGCGGCACGACCGCCGCCAGCGAGCACAGCGCCACGGCGACGGCCAGCGTGCCGTTCTCGTCCGGCTCCTCCGGAGCGGTGCTCGCGGTGATCGAGTTGCGTGCGGTGCCTACGGTCCGTCCGGTGGCCTTGGTTGCGGTCCCGCCGGCGGCCGGCAGTGCCAGGGGGCCCCGGACGGCGTACCTCGACGCTCCAGCGCGCCCTGCGGAGCGGTCGGCCACGTGATCTCCTGCTGCGTGCTCGATCGCGCGGCGACGCGACCGACGGTCCGGGGACATCGAGGCGGTGCCGCCTCGCGTGCGGAATCTATTGCAGTCGGTCCGTGGAATCCCCTGAAACGGCACAACCCGCTGGCATACGATCCTCCCGATCCGACGAGGCGCAGCACCACGCGGCCAGGCCTCGCCCTGACAGTGAGGCCCCCCGTTGCTCGAGTTCCTGGCTGTTGTCGCGCGCCGCTGGCGCATTGTCGTCGGCGTCGTGCTGATCGGGGTGGTCGCCGCCGGCGCGCTCGTCTACCAGGCGACACCCACCTATCGCGCCAGCACCCAGCTCTTCGTCGCCCTCGACTCCGCCAATAGCGCCAGCGAGCTCAACTTCGCCGCGTCGTTCGCCTCGCAGCGGGTCAAGTCCTACCCCGACCTCGTGAGCAGCCCCCTGGTGCTCGAGCCGACCATCGACGAGCTCGGACTTGACATGTCACCCGCCGAGCTGGCCGCCGACGTCACCGCCGAGGTGCCGCCCAACACGGTGCTGATCCAGGTCTACGTCGACAACGCCTCGCCCGTGCTCGCCGCCGACATCGCCAACTCGATCGCGGCCAACCTGGCCGACGTCGTCGAGGACCTCGACCGCACCCGCGAGGACAGTGCGTCCCCGGTGCGGGTCAGCGTGACCCGACCGGCCGTCCCGCCGTCGTCCCCGCGCACCCCCGTGCCGCTGCTCAACCTGATGATCGGGCTGGTCCTCGGGCTGGTCGTCGGCGCCGCGCTGGCCCTGCTGCGCGAGCTGCTCGACACCTCGGTGCGCGACGAGTCCGACGTCACCGAGACCACCGGCCTGCCGACGCTCGCGCACGTGCCGACCAACTCCGACGTGTCCTCCTCCCCCGTGCTCGACGCGACGCCCGCCCACCCGGTCTGGGCGGAGTCCTACCGCAAGCTGCGCACCAACCTCAGCTACTTCAACCCCGACAACCCGGCCCGCGTCATCATGGTCACCTCGGCCCTGCCGGGCGAGGGCAAGTCGCTGACGGCGACCAACCTGGCGGCCTCGCTGGGCCAGAGCGAGCAGCGCACCCTGCTCATCGACGCCGACCTGCGCCGCCCCTCGGTGGCCAAGGTGCTCGGGGTGAGCGACGACGTCGGCCTCACCAGCGTGCTCACCTCGAAGGTCGACCTGGCCGGTCTGGTCCACCGCCGCGGCACCTTCGACGTCCTGCCCAGCGGCCCCCTGCCGCCCAACCCGAGCGAGCTGCTCGGCGCCCAGGTCTTCCGCAACCTCATCGAGACCCTGCGCCTGCAGTACGACCGGATCGTCATCGACACGCCCCCGCTGGCCGCGGTGACCGACGCCGCGGTGGTCGCGACGGTCAGCGACGCGGCGGTGATCGTGGTGCACGCCAAGCGCACCAAGCGCGCCGACCTGCGCCGCGCGCTCTTCGCGCTGCGAGCCGTCGACGCCAACGTCTTCGGCGTGGTGCTCAACCAGGTGGCGCCCAACAGCAACGTCTACTACCGCTACGACGCCCTGCCGACGCGCCCCGACCGGTCTGAGCGGTCTGAGCGGTCTGAGCGGGCCGACCGGGCCGACCGGGCCGACCGGGCGGACCGGGGCGCCCGGGCAGCGCGGGCCGACGACGTCGAGCGGCTGGAGCCCGCCGGACCGGCCGACGACCGGCCCTGAGGCGACGGCGTACGCCGATGACGACGCGGGTGCTCTTCGTCGGCCACAGCGCCGCCCTGTCGGGCGCCGAGCTCTACCTGCTCGGCATGCTGGCCCGCACGCGCGCGATCGACCCGGTGGTCCTCTTGTTCGAGGACGGACCCCTGCGGGGTCGTCTCGAGGCGCTCGGCATCGAGACCTCGGTGTGCCCGATGCCGGGCAGCCTGGAGGCCGTGGCGCGCACCGGCGAGGGCGGCGGCAGCACGCTGGCGGCGCTCCGCGGGCTGCCCGCCTTCGCCGGGCGGCTGAGGCGCGCGCTCCAGGAGAGCGGCGCCGACCTCGTCTACACCAACAGCGCGAAGGCCCACGTCGTGGTGGCACCGGTGGCGCGGAGCTGTCGCCTGCCCATCGTCATGCACGTGCACGACCGCGTCGTGGCCGACACCTACAGCCTCCCCAACCGGGTGGCGCTGCACGGTGCGGCCGCCGTCGCGACCGCCGTGGTCGTCAACTCGCGGGAGACCGGTGCGAGCCTGCGCCCCCGTGAGCGCGGACGCGCCCACGTCGTCCACTGCCCGGTCGAGGTGTCGCCTCCCGTCGTGGCCGTCGACCGGGCGCGACCGGGACGGCTCTCGATCGCCCTGGTGGGCCGGATCTCGGTCTGGAAGGGCCACCTGCTGGCGATCGAGGCGCTGCACCGCGCCCGCGCCACCGCCCTGGCCGACGACGGCGCGCCGGTCGACCTCGAGCTGCACGTCTACGGCTCAGCCCTGTTCCCCCGCGACGTCGCGTACGGCGAGCAGGCCCGCCTCCTGACCGACGAGCTCGGCGTCACCGACCGGGTGCACTGGCACGGCCACGTCGACGACGTCGCGGCCGCGATGCGCACCCACGACCTCGTGCTGCACGCCAGCACGCAGCCCGAGCCCTACGGGCAGGTGATCGCCGAGGCCATGGCCGCGGGCGTCGCCGTCCTGGCCGCCGACCGCGGCGGACCCCTGGAGCTGATCGAGCACGGGCGCTCCGGCTGGCTCTACGCGATGGGGGACCTCGCGGCGATGGCCGACGCGCTGGTGCGGCTGGCACGCGACGTCGACCTGCGCGAGCGCGTGGCCGCCTGCGGGCACGAGCGGGCCGCCGACCTCTCCTACGACGTCCTGCTCCCCCGGTGGGAACAGGTGCTCGTCACGGCGGCGCGCCGGCCGAAGGGGTCGCGCGTCAGCTGAGACCGAGGCGGGCGGCCAGCAGGTCGGCCACCGCCCGCTGGTAGTCGGGTCCCGGGTGCCACGCGGCGGGCGCGGCGGCGGTCGGCGCGAACCCGGCGAACCACGACACCGTCGAGCAGATGTCGTGGCCCTCGCTGAGCGGGCGGGTGTCGACGAACTCGACGCCGGCGTCGGCCGCGGCCTGCGCCATCGACCGGACGACGTCGTCGAACACCGCGGTGGCGAAGGCCGCGTCGCCCGCGGTGAGGCCCAGGGCGGTGCAGGTGCGCCCGGCGATGAACCGCGGGTAGCCGACCACGACCACGCGGGCGTCGGGGGCGGCGTCCGCGATGCCGTCGAGCACGGCCGCGAGGTTGGCGGTCACGGCACCCGCGCTGGCCAGGGGGTCCTCACCGACGCCCGACCCGGCGTAGGAGTCGCGGCACGGGGCGCCGTCCGGGTCGAGCGTGGCGACCCGCACGCACGTGCTGACGATCCGGCCGAAGATGTCGAAGTCGTTGCCGCCCAGGGTCACCGTGACCAGGTCGGTCCCGCGCGACAGGGCGTCGCGCTGCGGGTCGGGCCGCTGCGCGTCCGTGGTGTTCTGCACGGCGGAGAAGTCGGCGGTGGTGGCCCCCGCGCAGGAGACGTCGACGAAGCTGGCCGCGTCGAGACGGTCGGCGAGCAGGGTGGCGGCGTTGACGGTCGAGCGCCCGCAGGCGGGGTGGTCGGTGCGCTGCGGGTCGAGCGCGAGACCCGCCGCGTAGGAGTCGCCCAGCGCGACGTAGTCGACCTCGGCCGGCAGCGGGGAGGGCAAGACCGTCGAGGTGGGCAGCGGCCCGAGCGGCGTCGCCGCCGGCGCCGGGGCGGGGTCGTCGTCGGAGAAGCGGGAGGCGGCCGGCGACCCATCGTCACCGATGACGTTGCTCAGCAGCACGCTGGCACCCGCGACCAGCACCAGGGAGAAGACCACGAGGACCGAGACGACGGCAACGATGCGGGTCGTCTCGCGACGCGTCCGCGTGGGTCGCTCGGCTGACTCGGTGGGCTCGTCACCACGGGCCGCCCGCGCGCGGCCCGACGTACGTCGGCGTTGAGCAGCCACGCAGCCTCCTCGATCGATCCCCGAGAGCTGGTCCGTCGCCTTCTGGAGGCCCGTGCGGATGATAGCGACGCTCGGGCCGCCAGGTCCGGGATAGTCCCTGACGGAAATCAAGGATCCGTCGACGAGATCCTTGATTTACGTCAGGGACCATCCCGGCGGCGGCTCGGTCACCAGTTGTAGACCGGCTCGTCGGGGGACGGCGGCTGGTCCTGTCGGTCGCGCTGCTCGCGGCGCTCGCGGGCGGCCTCCTCGAAGCGGCGCTCGCGCTCGCGACGCTCGCGGCCGAGCTCGTTGCGCTGGGCGAGGACCTGTCGGCGCTCGGCCGGGGTCAGGGCGCTGAAGTCGGCGTCCCTGCCCTTGACCGGCTGCTCCTCGGCAGCGTCCGGGGTCGGGGACGTCGTCTGCTCGGCGAGCTTGTCGGCGATCCGCTGGTCGAGGGCGGTGAGCTGCGCGACGTCGTCGGCCGACAGCGCGTCCCGTACGGCGTCGGCGGCGTCGTCGGCGACGGGGGCCTCGAGGCACGGGTCGAGCGACGCGCGGGCGCCGCGCCAGCGCCGGAGCGCCTCGCCGACCTCGTCGCGCACCGCCGCGTCGCCCACGGCCTCGAGCGCGAGGGCCAGGTTGGTGCGCACCCGGCACTGCTGGTCGGTCGGGGCGAGCCTCAGCGCGTCGGCGAAGAGCCGCGCGGCGTCCTCGGGGTCGCCCTGCGCGTAGCCCGCGACCCCCTCGTTGTAGGGCGCCACCCAGGTCTCGAGCACGTTGAGCGTCGCGTTGGCGGCGTACGCCGTGCGCGCCGCGTCGGCGTCCCCGGCCCGCAGGGCGTCGCGACCGGTCCCGGCGTGGTGGTAGGTGAACGCGACCCTCGTCGCGAGGGCGACCGCGAGGAGCAGTGGGACCAGCCCGGCGAGGAGCAGCCGGCGGCGGAGCTGGGGTCGGGTCATCGCTGCCGCCGGTCGCGCGCCGCGGCCCAGCACGCCCGCCACCCGCCGCGCAGCTCGAGCAGGGTCAGCGCCACGAGCCCGAGGGCGAAGAGCCAGGTCAGCTCACGGTCGGTGACGACCCGGTTGCCGGCGGCCTCCTGGGTCGCGGCGATGCCGGCGGCCACCGCGGCGATGCCCGGGTCGCCCGCTCCCCCGTCGCGGTGCACGTAGGGCACTCCGAGCTCCTGGGCCGCCCGGGTGAGGTTGGCCTCGTCGAGGCGGGAGCGCGCGTCCGTCCCGGTCCGGGGGTCGGGCAGGTAGCCGCCGGCCCGGTCGCCGTCGGGCCGCTTGGTCATCAGTCCCCCGTCGACGGAGCCGTAGCCGAGCACCACGCCGTCGTCGACCAGCGCACTGACCTCGTCGTAGGGGACCTGGTCGTCGGGGTCGGTGTTCTCGCCGTCGCTGGCCAGCACGACCGCGGTCAGCTGGTCGACCGTCGTCGTACGCAGCCGGGTCAGCAGGGTGCGCACCTGCGGCAGCGGCCGGTCGAGCCGCGACCCGGCGGCGTCGACCGGGTCCTCGAGCTCGAGGTCGCGCAGGGTGCGCTCCACCGCGGCGTGGTCGCTGGTCAGCGGGAGCGCGAGCTCGGCGTCGGTGGCGAAGGAGACGACGGCGAACTGGGCGTCGGGCAGCGACTCGACCAGGCCCAGCAGGTCGGCGCGCACCAGGTCGAAGCGCGGGCCGCCGTCGACGTCGAGGGCGTCCATCGACTTGGTGCGGTCGACGACCAGAACCACCGAGAGCCCGGCGCGCTCGGTGCTCGCGGTCGTCGTACCGAAGCCTGGACGCAGCACGACCAGCGCGAGCAGCACCACGACGGCCAGGCGGCGCACGAGCAGCAGCGGCAGTCCCAGGGCCCTCATCGGCGCCGCCTCGGCCGCACGGTCAGTGCCTGCGCCAGCCACCCCAGGCCGAGTACGCCGACCCCGGCGGCGGTGATCGCCGTGCCGGTCCGTGGGGCCTCGGTGACGACCCGGCGCGGGGGCACCTGCTCGCGGCGCGCCTCCTGGGCCTGGATGCGCGCGACCAGCTCGCCGGCGCTGCCGTCGTCGTCGAGGGTGGCGAAGAGGCCGGAGGTGGCCACGACTGCGGACTCGAAGTCGCCGGCGGCGGCGCCGGGCTCGGTCGCGGGCGAGGCGATGGCGTGGACGACGACGTCACGGGCCGCCGCGAACGCCGCGGCACGGCCGACGGTGTAGACGGGCTGGCCGACCGGGTCGTTGTCGGAGGTCACGACCATCGACCGGGCGCGGTCCTCGTCGAGGCGGTCGAAGCGCTCGGCGCACGACACGATGCCGTCGCCGAGCAGGGATGCGCGGTCGTCGTCGGCCAGCTCGGTGCCGGCGATGAAGAGGTAGGACCCGTTGGCGAAGGACCGCTCGGCCTGCTCGAGCACCCGGCCGACGTAGTCGAGGTCGGCGGTCAGGGGGACCAGGGTGACGGCGGTGCTGCTGAAGACGGTCACCCCGACGCGGCCGCCGTCGAGGTCGGCGAGCACCCGGCGTACCTGCTGCACGACGCGTTCGTTGTAGGGGTCCATCGAGGCCGACGCGTCGAGGCACAGCATGAGGTCGCGGGCGCGCTCGGTGCGCTCGGTGCGGACGTCCTGGGGCCGGGCGGCCAGCAGCACCGCTCCGGTCAACGTGAGCAGTGCTCCGGTCGTCACCCAGGCTCCGAGGAGCAGGGCGCGGCGCCGCAACCGGCGGTAGCGCGGGAGGCGCCGCAGTCGGGCCACCGAGGCCATCTGCAGCGCGTCGGGCGCTGACGACGCGCGCGAGGGTCGGCTCCACCAGACCAGGAGCACGACCACCGCGACGGCGAGGGCCACCGCCAGCCACGGCCACCTCAGGTCCACGAGGTCACGACCTCGCGGGCCCGGGCGACGGTGTCGTCGAAGGTCGCCGCGGCGGCCGGTTCGTCGCCGGCGAAGGCCGGCTCGTAGAGGTCGGTGACGAGCGCGACGAGAGGCTCCGGCGCGGTGGCCCGCAGGGTCGCCAACGACATCGACCCCGCCCGCAGGTCGCTCACGCTCTGGACGAAGCCGCGCACCGTCGCGCTGACCTGCTGGTGGCCCTCGCGAGCAGTGATCTCGCGGTCGCGGACCTGGCGGGCGACGACGTCGAGCCGGCGCAGGTGGCGTCGGCGGGCCGAGCGCGTGGGGCGCGCCTGGCGCGCTGGCCCGGTCGTGGCGCGGGGCGCGCGGGTCCACCACACGACGGCCGCGTAGTAGACGGCCACCGCCACCAGCGCGGCGAGCGCGAGCCACGCCCAGCGCTCGGAGTAGTCCACGGGCCCCTGCAGCCCGGTGCTGACGTCAGGCACGGCCCACACGACGGTGCCTCTCGAGGAGACGGAAGACGGCGACCAGGGCGCCGGCCTCGTCGTGCACGCGCTCGTGGACGACGCCCACCGAGTCGAGCCGCTCGGCCAGGACCTGGCGGGTCCGGGCCAGGTCGGCGGCGTGCTCGGCGGCCAGGACGGGGTCGGCGAGCGCCCACGCGGGCAGCGCACGGCCCGTGTCGACGTCGGTGACCTGCCGCCCGCGGGGTAGCCCGGTCGGGTCGAGGTCGGCCACGCTGAGCAGCAACACGTCGTGCTGCACCACGAGCCGGCGCAGCGCGTCGAGCAGCCGGTCACCGACCTCGTCGTCGTCGCACACCACGAGCATGATGGTGCGGCGCCGGGTCGAGCGGGCGACGTACTCGAGCAGGGCCGCCAGGTCGGACTCCGGCGCCTGGGTGGTGGTCGCGGTGTGCACGCTCTGCAGGCAGCGCTCGAGGTGGAGCTCGCCGGCCCCCGGCGGCACGAGGTGCTGCTCCGCACCGGTGCCGTGGGCCAGGCCGACGCGGTCACCGTGGCGCAGGGCGATCATCCCGACCACCCCGGCGGCGAAGACCGCGACGTCGCGCTTGGTCGTGGTCTCGTCGAGGTGGGCCGCCATGCTGCGCCCCGACGACACCACCAGCATGATCGTGTGGTTGCGCACGGCCTCGAAGCGCTTGACCAGCAGCGAGCGGGTGCGGGCCGAGGCCTTCCAGTCGATGTCCTTGACGTCGTCGCCGCGCACGTAGTCGCGCAGGTCGTTGAAGTTCATGCTGCGCCCGATCTGCGACGCGGCGGCGTACTCACCGTCGAGACGACCGCTGACCTGCCGGTGGGCGTGCAGCGCGACGAGCGCCTTGACCTGGGGAAGCAGCGCCATCGTCAGGGTGCGGGGACCGCGTCGAGCACGGCGTCGACGACCGACTCGACCGGGACGCGGTCGGCCAGCGCCTCGAAGCTGAGGTGGATGCGGTGGCGCAGGATGCTGTGGGCCATCTCGCGGACGTCGTCGGGGGTCACGTAGCCGCGCCCGTGCAGGACGGCGAGCGCGCGGGCGACGTTGAAGAACGCGATCGTGGCCCGAGGGCTCGCGCCGACCTCGACGTAACCGCCCAGCCGCCCCCCGAGCACGGTGCTCGCCTCGCGGGTCGCGCCGACCAGGTCGACGATGTAGCGCTTGATGGCCGGGTCGACGAAGACCGCCCCGGCGGCGTCCTGCAGCGTCAGCACGTCGTCGAGCGAGACCACGGCCGGCACCGGCTCGCTGTGGCGGCCCAGGGTGCCGTCGGCGATGCGGTCGAGCACGGCGAGCTCGTCGGCCGCGCCGGGGTAGTCGACGACCTCCTTGAGCAGGAAGCGGTCCATCTGGGCCCGCGGCAGGACGTAGGTGCCCTCGTCGTCGAGGGGGTTCTGGGTCGCGAGCACCAGGAACGGACGCGGCAGCGGGTGCACGACGCCGGCGATCGAGGTCTGCCCCTCCTGCATCGCCTCGAGCATCGCCGACTGGGTCTTGGCGCTCGACCGGTTGATCTCGTCGAGCAGCACGATGTTGGCGTGGACGGGCCCGAGCTGGGTCTCGAACTCGTGGGTGCGCGGGTCGTAGACCTGGGTGCCGACCACGTCGCTGGGCAGCAGGTCGGGCGTGCACTGGATGCGGGAGAAGTCGGCGCCGACCGCCTGCGCCAGGGTCGAGGCCGCCAGGGTCTTGGCGAGCCCCGGGACGCTCTCGAGCAGCACGTGCCCCTCGGTGGCCAGCGACACCAGCAGCGCCCGACGCAGGTTGTCCTGGCCGACGACCCGGCTGGCGAACGCCGTCGACACCGACGCCACGACGTCCTGCGCGCGCTCCAGGAGCGCCCCGTCGGCGGCGGTCGTCGGGATGGTCTGGGTCATGGGCTCGGCTCCGGCTCGCGAGGGATGGTCAGCAGCGCACTGCCGGGTCGTGGGCGCCTCGATCGTAAGCGGTGCCCTGCGCGTGCGTGCGTCCGTCGGGGCCCGACCGGCCGTTCGGGTCAGGACTGGACGTGACGGCGTACGAGCAACCGGCGGGAGCCCGAGACGGCGGGCTCGAAGGGCGAGGACGAGCGCGGGGCGAAGCGGCAGGTGACGTTGTAGTTGCCACGGGTCAGGCGCGGGGTGCGGATCACGGCCGTGCCCTGCGGCCCGACCCGGTGCGGTCCCGACGTCGAGACGCGCTGCCCGGCGCGCCCCACCCGCAGGGTGAAGGTCCCGTCCGGCTTCGCGGTGGTCCCGATCGGCCGGATCGAGCAGGTGAACGGCACCCGGGTGCGCGGGAGGGCCCGCGCGGGGCCGGTGAGGCCCACCTGGGTCGGCTCGCAGACCGGGTACTGCGGCCCGGCGCAGGCGGGGCGCCCCGGCGAGGGCTGCGCGGACGCGGGCGCCGAGAGCCCGGACAGCGCGACGACGAGAGCGACCACGAGAGTGGCCACGGGAGCGACGGGGAGGGTCTTCACCGGCGAAGCATCACCCACCGCGGGCCCGCATGGGTGGAAACGGGTTGGCCTGGGCGCGGGATAGTCCCTGACGCAAATCAAGGATCTTGTCGACGGATCCTTGATCTACGTCAGGGACTATCCCGGCGGGGCGGTCACCGAGGGGGCGGGCGCTCCCCCGGCGGAGAGCGGTCAGCGCAGCTTGGGCCGCACGTGCAGCCCGACCTCGGGGTCGACCACGACCTCCTGGGCGGCGGCCACGCCGTCGACCATCAAGTCGACGTCGACGGCGGTGTTGCGCTTGAGCAGCGCGAGCGCGATCGGGCCGAGCTCGTGGTGGCGGGCGCTGGAGCCGACGAACCCGACAGCCTTGTCGCCGAGCAGCACCTCGGACCCGGCGGCCGGCAGCCGGTTCTCGGAGCCGTCGAGGTGGAGCAGCGTGAGCCGGCGCGGCGGGCGGCCCAGGGTGTGGACGCGCGCGACGGTCTCCTGGCCGCGGTAGCAGCCCTTGTCGAGGTGGACCGCGGGCCCGATCCAACCGACCTCGTTGGGGATGGTGCGGTGGTCGGTGTCGACCCCGAAGCGGGGCTCGCCGCGCGCGATGCGCAGCGCCTCGTAGGCCCAGTGGCCGGCCGCCGGGGCCGCCGCGGCGGCGTACGTCGTCAGCTCGGCGCGCGGGACGAGACGGTGTCCGGTGGCCGGGCGCCAGGTGAGGGCGTGCTCGGCGGTGACGTCGGTGATCTCGGCGCGCATCATGAACTTCATCCGCTCCAGGAACTCCACGAGCGCCGCCGAGCGGCCCGGCTCGGTCCAGACCGTGAAGGCCTCACCGTCGTCGGTGCCGCGGAACTCGTGCTCGACGTGGCCCTGCGGGCTCAGCACCAGCGCCTGGGTCAGCACCCCAGGTTGGAGGTCGGTGAGGTGCTGGGTGGTGATGTTGTGCAGCCAGGTCAGCCGGTCGGGTCCCTCGATGCGCAGCACGTCGTGGTGGGACAGGTCGACGAACCCCTCCCCCGCCTCGAGCGCGCGCTGCTCGTTGTTGAACGAGCCGTAGTGGGCGGCGACCGGCGCGTCGAGGCCGTTGCCGGCGACCGCCCCGGGCAGGTCGAGAAGGGGACTGCTCATGGATGCCACTCTCCCAGAACCCCGGCTGCCCTCCCCGGATTCCGCACCCACGCTCCGTGGCGGTGGCCTCTAGGGTGGAGGAGTGCTGCGATCGCTTGCCGTGAAGGTGACCTGCGGGGCCGAGGCGGCCGAACGCGCCAACCAGGGGCTGTCCGTCGCCGCGTCGGCGGTGGCCGCCGGCGCCGACGTGTCGCTGTGGCTGACCGGCGAGGGCGTGTGGTTCGGCGTGCGCGACCGGTGCCCTGACCTGCAGCTCGAGCACGCGGCCCCCACGGCCGCCCTCGTCGAGGCGGTGCGCAGCGGTGGCACCGTCACGGTCTGCTCGCAGTGCGCCGCGCGGCGCGGCGTGACCGAGGCCGACGTGATCGAGGGCGCGCGGATCGCCGGTGCCGTGACGTTCACCGAGCTCGTGCTCCGCGACGGCGTGCAGGCGCTGGTCTACTGATGTCGCACCTGACGACGATCGAGCCGGTCCGGGCCGCGTGCACGGCGTACGACGGCCACGACCCGCTCGACGAGGCCGCCGTCCTGGCCCTGGCCCACCACCACACCAACGACCTGCCCCTGGTGGTCGACCGCGACGGGTTCGCGCTCGTGCTCGACGGCGAGCTGATTCTGGCGGTCCACCCCGAGGCCCGTCGACGGGGGCTCGGCGCGCGCCTGCTCGACGAGGTCGGCCCGGCCGACCGGGCCTGGTCGCACGGCAACCACCCGGGCGCCGCCGCCCTCGCCGCGGCCCGCGGCTGGCGTCGTACGCGCGACCTGTGGGTGATGCGCCGTCCGACCTCGCTGCCGCTGCCCGAGCTCGTGGTGCCCGACGGCGTGACGGTGCGTGGCTACCGCGACGGTGACGCCGCGCAGGTGCTGGCCGTCAACGCCGCCGCGTTCGCCCACCACCCCGAGCAGGGCTCGCTCGACGCCACCGGCCTGGCCCAGCGGATGGCCGAGCCGTGGTGGGACCCCGCCGGGCTGCTGCTGGCGGTCTC
Organism: Sphingomonas paucimobilis; assembly: GCA_943371595.1. Classification (GTDB taxonomy): domain Bacteria; phylum Actinomycetota; class Actinomycetes; order Propionibacteriales; family Nocardioidaceae; genus Nocardioides. The sequence continues at coordinate 8,864 of CALRVO020000004.1, read as the reverse complement.
GTCCGACGGCGGGGACGACGACGAGGTGCTCGCGTTCCACTGGACCAAGCAGCACGACGCCGACCTGGGCGAGGTCTACGTCGTCGCCGTCGGCCCGGGCGCACAGGGGCGGGGGCTGGGCCGTGTCGTCACGCTCGCGGGCCTGCACCACCTCGCCGGGCTGGGCGTCGCCGAGGTGCTGCTCTACGTCGAGTCCGACAACACCGCCGCGGTCCGGCTCTACTCGTCGCTGGGTTTTGCGCACGCCGCACGTGACACCCACGTGCAGTACACGCACGACTCCTGATGACACGCGCCCACAGCGCCGGTCCTCCTGAGTAACATCCGCCGCATGAGCCTCGACCCCGACGAGCGCCCGAGCGGCGACGAACGCAGTCGCCGCCGACGCTTCGGACGTCGCCCGGTCGGGTCCGAGACCGGGCTGCGGGTCGCTGCCCCGGCGCCGCCGGACGCCGCAGCCAGCGCCGTGGTGGACGTCGCCGACGACGCGACCCCGGTGCCGCCGCAGCCCGAGGTCGACCCGACCGGCTCCGACCCGTCGTACGACGTGATGGCGCGGGTCGCGGCCTACAGCCGGCAGCCCACCGAGCCGGACGCCGAGCCGGTGGTGGACGCCGAGCCGGTGGTGGACGCGATCGCCGAGCGGGACGCCGTCCGCGCGGCGACGCGGGCAGCGGCGGCGGCCGACGCGAGGGCCCGGGTCGCCGACCAGCTCGCCGCCGAGCAGGCCGAGGCCGCGCAGCGCGCCCTGGAGGAGCTCGACCTGGTCCGCGCCGCGCTCGCCGAGCAGCAGGCCCTCTCGGCCGGTCCGGGCGACGGCAACCCCCCGGTCGAGGAGTCGGTCGTCGCGACCGAGGAGGACGAGCAGGCCCGGCGCGAGCAGGCCGTCGAGGCGTCCCAGGCCGCCGTGACCGCAGCCGCCGAGGCCGACCAGGCCCGTGCCGACGCCGACGCGCAGGCGACGGAGGCGACGTCGGTGGTGCAGGCCCTGCGCGAGGAGCTGTCGCGCACCCAGGCAGAGCTGCAGGAACAGGCCCGCTCCCGCGCTGCGTCGGAGGAGCAGGAGAACGCCGAGGCCGACGAGGTCCGGCACGGACGCGCTGTCGAGGCCGAGGCGGAGGCCGCAGCTGCCGCCGCCGAGGCCGCCCGGGTGCGGGCGGAGGCCGAGGCCTCGGCCCGCGCCGCCACCGACGCCATCGCCGCGCTGCGGGCCGAGCTGGCCCGCGCCCAGGCCGACCTGGCCGCCCAGGCCCAGGCGCGTGCGGAGGCCGAGATCCGCGCGCAGGAGCTCGCCTCCCAGCTCGCCGACCGCGCTCCAGCGCTCGAGGCCGAGCCGGAGGCCGAGGCTGAGCCCGCTCCTGTGTCAGCGCCCGAGGTCGAGGTCGAGGTCGAGCCCGAGCCCGAGCCCGAGCTCGTGTCAGAACCAGAACCGGAGCCAGAGCCAGAGCCAGAGCCAGAGCCAGAACCAGAGCCGGAACCCGAGCCCGAGCTCGTGTCGGAGCCCGAGGTCGAGCCGGCGGCCGAGGCCGTGTCGGAGCCCGAACCGGAGCCAGAGCCGGTGGCCGAGGCCGTGTCGGAGCCGGAGCCCGAACTGGAGCCAGAGCCGGTGGCCGAGGCCGAGCCGGACCCCGAGCCCGAGGCCGTGCTCGTGTCGGAGCCGGAACCAGAACCGGAGCCCGAACCAGAGGCCGAGCCAGAGCCAGAGCCCGAGCCAGAGCCCGAGCCCGAGCCGGAGCCCACTCCGCCAGTCCACCGCGACCTGGCCCTGCCGTCCCGGCCGGCCGCCGCGGCGGTCGACAGCGCCCGGTCGCTGATCGCCCGTCGGTTCGGCCGAGGCCTGCCCGCCGAGAACGAGCGCGCGACCCCGTCGCGCCCCGACCGTCAGGCGCAGCCCACGGCCGGTGTCGCCGCACCGGCAGCACCCGAAGCCCCGGAGGACACCACCCGCGAGGTCGCCTCCGAGCCGGCCGTCGAGCCAGCCGTCGAGCCAGCCGTCGAGCCAGCCGTCGAGCCGACCGTCGAGCCGGCCGTCGAGCCCGTTGCCGCTACCACCGTGATCGACGAGCCCCAGGTCGCGCCAGAGGTCGAGCCGGAGCCCGAACCGGAGCCGGAGCCGGAGCCGGAGCCGGAACCCAAGCCGGAACCCAAGCCCGAACCCAAGCCCGAACCCAAGCCCGAACCCAAGCCGTCGACCACCACCGCCACCCACGAGCCCTACGTCGCCGTACGCCGCGGCTGGGCCGGCTGGGTCGGCGTCGGGGTCGCGCTGCTCAGCGCGGTGCTGATCTTCGTGCTCGGCTCGCTGGGTGAGCTGGCCGGCGAGCCGCTGCGCACCCTGGGCATCGGCGTGGTCGGGGTGCTGGCCGGGCTGTTCGCCTACCGGCGTCTGGGCCGGTCGAGCCGGGTCCACCTGGCCGAGGACGGCACGTTGTCCCTGACCTTCGGACCCCACCAGCACACGGTGCCCCTCGCCGAGGACGACACCGTGCTCGAGATGCGCGGCCAGCCCGGCGACCGCGACTGGGCGGTCGACGTCGTCCGCGCCGACGCGTCCCCGCTCACGATCACCGCGGCCTCGGTCGACCCGCCGCGCTTCACCGAGGCCGTGCGCTCGTGGCGACCGGACCTGTGAGCACGCCCGGGGACGACGCGCTCGCCGCCGAGGTCGCGGCCCTGCGCGCCGAGCGTGACCACCTCGAGCAGCGGGCCCTCGAGGCCGAGACGATGGCCGAGCAGCTGGCCGACGCCCTCGCCGACGCCCAGCGTCGGCTCGCCGCGCGCAGCGACGGCGCCTGGCACGACGCCGGACGCGACCAGGCGGCCCCCGATCAGGTCTCTGCCGACCCGGCCGGCCAGCCGGGCCACCTCACCCTCTTCGACGGCGCCACCCCGGCGGCCGCCGGCGGCAGCCTCGCCCCCGACGGCAGCGACCGGGCGGTGCTGCCGATCGCGCTGGCCGCGACCGCCGTGGTCGCGTTCCTGATCGGCCTGGTGACGCTGGCGTCGGGCCGCTTCTCGTTCCTGACCGTCGTCGTGTTCGCGGTGGCGGCCGCGCTCGCCTGGGGCGCGTCGCAGACCCGGGTGACCAGGAAGACGGTCGACGTGGTCGACGGCATCGTCCGCATCGTCGAGGGCGACACCACCCGCACCTTCGACCTGCGCAACGACGGCGTCAGGGTCGACGTGCAGGGCAAGCCCGGCGACGCCTACTGGCGGGTGCGGTTCCACCGTCGTGCCCTCGACCCGGTCGACGTCGACGTCGACGACGTCGACCCCGCCGACTTCATGGCGCGCCTGCGCGAGGTGCGCCCCGACCTCTAGGGGGACGCCGCTAGGCCAGTCCGGCCCGCAACGCCCGCGCGATCTCGTCGACCGCGGCGCGCGAGCGGCGTCCGACCCCGACGATGTTGAAGAACCCGTGGATCTGGTCGGGGAACCGCTTGAGCTCGACGGTCACCCCCGCGTCGGCGAGCTGGCGGGCGTAGGCCTCGCCCTCGTCGCGCAACGGGTCGAAGCCGGCGGTCGCGACGTACGCCGGGGCCAGCCCGTCGGGCACGGTGTCGTGCAGGGGCGAGGAGCGCGGGTCGAGGCGGGTGCTCGGGTCAGGCAGGTAGCTCTCGGTGGCCAGCGCCATGAACCCGTGGGTGAGGTAGAACCCCTCCCCGAACAGCTCGAGGCTGCGGGTGGCGCGGGTGTTGTCGGTGGCGGGGTAGACCAGCAGCTGGAAGGCCAGCGGCATCCCCTCGCGGGCGGCCTCGTTGGCCACCGCCGCGGCGAGGTTGCCGCCGGCGGAGTCGCCGCCGACCGCGAGCCGGGTGGGGTCGGCGCCGAGCGAGTCGGCGTTCTTGGTGACCCAGCGGTAGGCCGTCAGCGCGTCCTCGAAGGCCGCCGGGAACGGCGCCTCGGGCGCGAGCCGGTAGTCGACGGCCAGCACCCGCACGCCCGCGCCCTCGGCGAGCACGCGACAGCTCGCGTCGTGGCTGTCGAGGCCGCCGTAGACGAAGCCGCCCCCGTGGAAGAACACCAGCATCGGGCCGGGCGTGCCGGCCCCACTGGCCGCCCGCGGCGTGTAGAGCCGCGCCGGGATCCCGTCGACGGTGAGGTCGCGCACCGACCCGATCGGCTGGGAGCCTCCGGTCATGCCGGCCTGGTGCTCGATCGCCGCGCGGCCCTCGGGCAGCGGCAGGGTCTCGGCGCCGGGGATCCGGGCCAGGCGCTGCAGGCGCAGCATCAGCTGGGTCTCGGGGGCCAGGGTCTGGCCGTCCAGCACGACGGGGCGGCCGGCCAACCGGCGCTGCACGGGTTCGGGGAGCGCCATCACGGAGCGGAGCAGGCCGGCCTCGGCGCGGTCACGGATCGTCACCGTCGCAACCTATCGTCACCTGCGGTTCACCAGGGACTGACAGACTCACCACCATGTCGCTCGAGATGGTCCCCGACCCCGCCACGTCGGCCGCGACCGGCGCCGGCGTCCCCGACGAGGCGTACGAGGTCGACGCTCCCTACGTGCCCGACCCCGAGCTGGTCGCGGCGGTGCAGAAGTTCGACGACCGGTTCCTCGACCGCGAGGTGTCGTGGCTCCACTTCAACCAGCGGGTCCTCGAGCTCGCCGAGGACGAGAGCCTGCCGCTGCTCGAGCGCACCCGCTTCCTGGCGATCTTCACCAGCAACCTGGACGAGTTCTTCATGGTCCGCGTGGCCGGCCTCAAGCGCCGGATCGCCGCCGGGCTCGCCGTACGCGCGGCGTCGGGGCTGATGCCGCGCGACGTCCTCGAGCACATCTGGACGACGTCGCGCGAGCTGCAGGAGCGCCAGGCCCGCGTCTTCCGCGACACCATCGTGCCGGCGCTGCGCGAGCACGAGATCGAGCTGGTCCGCTGGGACGACCTCGACCTCGAGGAGCAGCGCTCGTGCAAGAAGCTGTTCAAGAACCGGATCTTCCCGGTGCTCACCCCGCTGGCCGTCGACCCGGCCCACCCGTTCCCCTACATCTCAGGGCTCTCGCTCAACCTCGCCGTCCTCATCCGCAACCCCCAGACCGGCAAGGAGCACTTCGCCCGCGTCAAGGTGCCCCCGATCTTCGACCGCTTCGTGCCCCTCGGTACGACGGGGGCGTCGGGTCGCGGGGCCCGTTTCGTGCCGCTCGAGGACGTCATCGGCTCCCACCTCAAGCGGCTCTTCCCCGGCATGGACGTGCTGGAGTTCCACACCTTCCGGGTCACCCGCAACGAGGACCTCGAGGTCGAGGAGGACGACGCCGAGAACCTCCTGGCCGCCCTCGAGAAGGAGCTGCTGCGCCGCCGCTTCGGCCCGCCGGTGCGCCTGGAGGTCGAGGAGTCGATCTCCACCGGTGTGCTCGACCTGCTCAAGGAGGAGCTCGGGGTCACCGACGAGGAGGTCTACCGGCTGCCCGGCCCGCTCGACCTGCGCGGCCTGCACGGCATCGCCGACCTCAGCCACGAGGAGCTGAAGTTCCCGACGTTCCTGCCGACCACCCACAGCCGGCTCGCCGAGTTCGAGTCGGCCGCCCCGGTCGACGTCTTCAAGGCCGCCCGGCGCAACAACGTCCTGCTGCACCACCCCTACGACTCGTTCGCCACCTCGGTGCAGCGCTTCATCGAGCAGGCCGCCGCCGACCCGCACGTGCTGGCGATCAAGCAGACCCTCTACCGCACCTCCGGCGACAGCCCGATCATCGACGCCCTGATCGACGCCGCCGAGGCCGGCAAGCAGGTGCTGGTGATCGTCGAGATCAAGGCCCGCTTCGACGAGCAGGCCAACATCCGCTGGGCCCGCAAGCTCGAGCAGGCCGGCTGCCACGTCGTCTACGGCCTCGTCGGGCTCAAGACCCACTGCAAGCTGGCGATGGTGGTGCGTGACGAGGCCCACCACGGCAGCGGGATCCGCCGCTACACCCACATCGGCACCGGCAACTACAACTCCAAGACCGCCCGCACCTACGAGGACCTCGGCCTGATCACGACCGACGAGTCGATCGGCGAGGACGTCGCCCACCTGTTCAACAACCTCAGCGGCTGGTCGCGCAAGCCGTCCTACGGACAGCTGCTCGTCGCGCCCGACTCGGTGCGCACCGGGCTGGTCGAGCAGATCCACCGTGAGATCGCCCACCACGGCGCCGGACGGCCCTCCGGCATCCGGATCAAGGCCAACTCCGTGGTCGACGAGGCCGTCATCGACGCCCTCTACCTCGCCTCCCAGGAGGGCGTGAAGGTCGACCTGCTCGTCCGCGGCATCTGCGCCCTGCGCCCCGGCGTGCCCGGCCTGTCGGAGAACATCGTGGTCCGCTCGGTCCTGGGCCGCTTCCTCGAGCACAGCCGGGTCTTCTGGTTCGAGAACGGCGGTGAGCCGACGGCTTGGCTCGGCTCGGCCGACATGATGCACCGCAACCTCGACCGCCGCGTCGAGGTGCTGGTGCGCCTGCCCGACCCCGAGAGCGTCGAGTCGATCCGGACCCTGCTCGACCTGTCCTTCGCACCCGACACCAACGCGTGGGTGCTGCACAGCGACGGCACCTGGACCAACAACGGGGCCCCCGAGCACCTGCAGGAGCTGCTGGTCGATCGGCAGCGCAAGCGGCGTACGGCGGGCTGAGGGCGGGCTGACCTGCACGAGTTGCGCCGCGGCCCGACCCACCCCCTACGCTGGTCGGCGTTTGCCTCCCTCTCACCAGGAGTTCACGTGGGTCTGCGTTTCCGCCCGGTCGACACTGCGTTCTACGACCTCTTCACCGAGCAGGCCCAGCACCTCGTCACGGGCGCCGGCCTGCTCGCCGAGATGCTGGCCGAGTCGTCGGACAAGGTCGACGTCGCCACCCGGATGCGGGCCGCCGAGCACGACGCCGACGAGACGACCCACGCGCTCGTCCGCCGCGTCAACAGCACGTTCGTGACGCCGTTCGACCGCGAGGACATCTACGCCCTGGCCTCCGGGCTCGACGACGTGATGGACGAGATGGACGAGGTCGTCGACCTGATCCTGCTCTACGAGGTCAAGGTCATGCCGGCCGAGCTGTCGCAGCAGGTCGAGGTGCTCCAGCGGTGCGCCGAGCTGACCGCCGAGTGGATGCCCAAGCTGCAGTCGCCCGCGTCGCTCGAGGAGTACTGGATCGAGATCAACCGTCTCGAGAACGCTGGCGACAAGAACCACCGCCGCACCCTCGCGCACCTGTTCTCGGGTGAGTTCAAGACGATCGAGGTCCTCAAGCTCAAGGACATCGTCGAGTCGCTCGAGGCGGCGATCGACGCCTTCGAGACGGTCGCCAACATCGTGGAGCAGATCGCGGTCAAGGAGAGCTGACCGCGTGTCCCTCACCCTGGCGATCGTCATCGCCGTCGTCCTGGTCGCGCTCGTCTTCGACTACACCAACGGCTTCCACGACGCCGCCAACGCGATCGCGACGTCGGTCTCGACCCGGGCGCTGACCCCCCGGGTCGCCCTGATCCTGGCCGCCGTCATGAACTTCGTCGGCGCGTTCCTGGGTCAGAAGGTCGCCGAGACCGTCGCCGAGGTGATCACGTTCCCGGCCGAGATGCTCGCCGACGACCCCGTGCACGCCCTGGTCGTGGTCATGTCGGGCCTGCTCGGCGCGATCACCTGGAACCTCGTCACCTGGTACTACGGCCTACCGTCGTCGTCCTCGCACGCCCTCATCGGTGGCCTGGGCGGCGCCGCGATCGCCGGCGGCGTGACGGTCAACTGGGACACGGTCGTCAACAAGGTCCTCATCCCCATGGTCCTGTCGCCGCTGTTCGCCTTCGCTGCCGGGTTCGCGGTCATGATCGGCATCATGTGGGCCTTCCGCCACGCCAGGCCCTCGAAGGCCAACCGTGGCTTCCGCGTGGCGCAGACCGTGTCGGCCGCCGCGATGGCCCTGGGCCACGGGCTCCAGGACGCCCAGAAGACGATGGGCGTCATCTTCCTCGCGCTCGTGGTGGGCGGCTACCAGGACCCGGTCAGCGAGGGCGGCAGCCTGCCGGTGTGGGTGATCGTCGCGGCCGCCGGCGCCATCTCCCTCGGCACCTACTCCGGCGGCTGGCGCATCATGCGCACCCTGGGTCGCCGCATCATCCACCTCGACCCGCCGCGCGGCTTCGCCGCCGAGTCGGTGGCGGCCTCGGTGCTCTACACCACCGCCTACATCTACGAGGCGCCGATCTCGACCACCCACACGATCACCTCCGCGGTGATGGGCGTCGGCGCCACCAAGCGCCTGTCCGCCGTCCGCTGGGGCGTCGCCCGCTCGATCCTCACCGCCTGGGTGCTGACCTTCCCGATGGCCGCCGCCGCCGCAGGCCTGTGCTACTACGTCACGCACTTCCTCATCGAGGTCGTCTGAGGGTGATCGCCCGCCCGGCCGGCGATAGTCCCTGACGCAGATCAAGGATCTGACGACGTTGTCCTTGATCCACGTCAGGGACTATCGCTGCGCCGGGCGGGCAGCACGACTCAGCCGAAACGACCCGAGATGTAAGCCTCGGTGGAGGGCTCGTCGGGGTTGGAGAACATCTTCTTGGTGGGGTTGAACTCGACAAGGTGGCCGGGCTCACCGGTGGCCTTGAGGTTGAAGAAGCCTGTCTCGTCGGAGACGCGGGCGGCCTGCTGCATGTTGTGGGTCACGATGACGATCGTGTAGTCGGACTTCAGCTCGTGGATGAGGTCCTCGATCGCCGAGGTCGAGATGGGGTCGAGGGCCGAGCACGGCTCGTCCATCAGCAGCACCTGAGGCTCGACGGTGATCGCCCGGGCGATGCAGAGCCGCTGCTGCTGGCCGCCGGACAGGCCCATGCCGGGCTTGCTGAGGCGGTCCTTGACCTCGTTCCAGAGGTTGGCGCTGCGCAGCGACT
>CALRVO020000003.1:0-31081 GCA_943371595.1 Sphingomonas paucimobilis | reverse complement strand
CACCGCCCTCGGTCTCGAGGTCGAGCACACCGACCGCATCCGCCACGTCGCCCACATCGGCGTCCGCACCCGCGGCTTCTCCTTCGTCAACCGCGGCCTCGACGTGCCCGACGCCGACGTGCGGGTCGTGCTCACCGCCCCCAGCGGCGAGACCTGGACCTGGGGCGGCGACGACGCGCCCGAGTCGGTGACCGGCTCGGCCGTCGACTTCTGCGAGCTGGTGACCCAGCGCGTCCACCGCGCCGACACCGACCTGGTCGCCGTCGGCCCGGGTGCCGACGCCTGGCTCGACGTGGCGCAGTGCTTCGCCGGCCCCGCCGGTCCCGGCCGCGAGGCCTCGGCATGACCGCCCCGCTGCGCGTCGGCAACTGCTCCGGCTTCTACGGCGACCGTCTCTCGGCGATGCGCGAGATGCTGGAGGGCACCGTCGACGGGCAGGGCCTCGACGTCCTCACCGGCGACTACCTCGCCGAGCTCACCATGCTCATCCTCGGCAAGGACACGATGAAGGACGCGAGCCTCGGCTACGCGCGCACCTTCGTCCGTCAGGTCGAGGACTGCCTCGGCCTGGCGCTCGAGAAGGGCGTGCGGATCGTCAGCAACGCCGGAGGGCTCAACCCCGCCGGTCTCGCCGACCGGCTCCGCGAGGTCGCCCGGGGCCTGGGGCTCGACCCGGCCGTCGCCCACGTCGAGGGCGACGACCTCCGCTCCCGCGCCGCTGAGCTCGGCTTCGACGGCGCGCTCACCGCCAACGCCTACCTCGGCGGGCTCGGCATCGCCGCGGCCCTGCGCGACGGTGCCGACGTCGTGGTGACGGGCCGGGTGACCGACGCGAGCCTCGTCGTCGGCCCGGCCGTCGCCCACCACGGCTGGAGCGCGACGTCGTACGACGAGCTCGCCGGCGCCGTGGTCGCCGGCCACGTCCTCGAGTGCGGCACCCAGGCCACCGGCGGCAACTTCTCCGGCTTCAAGACCCTCCCCCTCGACGGCCGGCCCCTCGGCTTCCCCCTGGCCGAGATCGCCGCGGACGGTTCCTTCGTCGTCACCAAGCACGACGGCACCGGCGGTGCGGTCACCGTCGACACCGTCACCGCCCAGCTGGTCTACGAGATCCAGTCGACGCGCTACCTCGGCCCCGACGTCACGACCTACCTCGACACGGTCCGCCTCACGCAGGCGGGCCCCGACCGGGTCGAGGTGAGCGGCGTGCGCGGCCAGGCGCCGCCCGAGCAGCTCAAGGTGTGCGTCAACACCCTCGGCGGGTTCCGCAACACGATGGAGCTCGTGCTCACCGGCCTCGACATCGACGTCAAGGCCGACTGGGTCCGCTCGCAGGTCGAGGGCGCGCTCACCGCGTCGACCGTCAGCTGGACCCGCACCGCCCTCCCTGCGATCGACGCCGACACCGAGGAGGGCGCCTCCTGCCTGCTGCGGGTCACGGCGCTCGACCCCGAGGCCGGCCCCGTCGGCAAGGCCTTCACCGGCCCGCTGGTCGAGCTGGCGCTGGCCTCCTACCCCGGCTTCACGATGACGTCGCCGCCCGGCCCGCCCACCCCCTACGGCGTCTACCGACCGGCCTACGTCGACCGCGCGGCCGTCACCCACACCGTCGTCCACGCCGACGGACGCCGCGAGGTCGTGCCAGACCCGACGGACTTCTCCGTCGTCGACCCCGACGAGGGACGCCGTCCGTCGCCCTACCCCGCGCCCGCCGACTCGATCACCCGCCGCGTCGCCCTCGGCACCTTCGTGCACGCCCGCTCGGGCGACAAGGGCGGCGACGCCAACCTCGGGCTGTGGGTCGTCAACGACGGCTCCGAGACGTACGCCGAGCGCGTCACCTGGCTGGCCAAGTTCGTCACGGCCCGCAAGGTCCGTGAGCTGGTGCCCGAGGCCAAGGACCTCGACGTCGAGGTCTACGTGCTGCCCAACCTCGGCGCCGTCAACGTGCTGATCCGCGGCCTCCTCGGCGAGGGCGTGGCCGCCTCCACCCGCTTCGACCCGCAGGCCAAGGGCCTGGGCGAGTGGGTCCGCTCGCGCTCCGTCCACATCCAGGAAGGTCTCCTCTAGATGTCCACCTCCGACCTGTTCGACCTCGGCGCCGAGTTCACGCGCCGCGAGATCGCGCCCCACCTCGACCGGTGGGAGGACGACGGCACGATGCCGCGCGAGCTGCACGCCGCCGCGGCCAAGCAGGGCCTGCTCGGCGTCGGGTTCCCCGAGGAGGTGGGCGGCGGAGGCGGCGACGTGCTCGACACGACCGACCTGCAGGAGGGCATGTTCGCCGCTGGAGCGTCGTCCGGGCTGATGGCCGGCCTCTTCACCCACGGCATCGCGCTGCCCCACATCGTGTCCGCGGCCGTCCGGAGCGGTGACCACGACCTGGTCGACCGGTTCGTGCGCCCGACTCTGGCCGGTGAGCTGATCGGGTCGCTCGCGGTGACCGAGCCCGGTGGCGGCTCCGACGTCGCGGGCATCCGCACCACCGCCGTGCGCGAGGGCGACCACTACGTCGTCAACGGTGCCAAGACCTTCATCACCTCCGGTGTCCGTGCCGACTACGTCACGACCGCGGTCCGCACCGGCGGTCCCGGCCACGCGGGCATCAGCCTGCTCGTCGTCGAGCGGGGCACGCCGGGCTTCACCGTCGACCGCAGCCTGCGCAAGATGGGCTGGCACTGCTCCGACACCGCCGAGCTGTCCTACGTCGACGTCCGCGTCCCGGCGGCCAACCTGGTCGGCGAGGAGAACGCCGGTTTCTACCAGATCGCCGAGCAGTTCGTCGTCGAGCGGCTCGGCCTCGCGACCCACGCCTACGGCATCGCCGGCCGCGCCCTCGAGCTCACCGCGCGCTACTGCCGCGACCGCGAGACCTTCGGCAAGCCGCTGGTGGCCAACCAAGTCGTGCGCCACAAGCTGGTCGAGATGCGCCGCCAGGTCGAGGTCTCCCGGGTCTACGCCCGCGAGGTCGCCCGCCGCCACGTCGCCGGCGAGAGCGTCATCGCCGAGGCCTGCCTGGCCAAGCAGACCGCCTGCGACGCAGCGACCTACGTCGTCGACCAGGCGGTCCAGCTGCACGGCGGCGCCGGCTACATGCACGGCACCGAGGTCGAGCGCCACTACCGCGACGCGCGCATCCTGCCGATCGGCGGCGGTGCCACCGAGGTGCTCACCGACCTCGCCGCCAAGCTGATGGGCTACGCGTCATGAGGCTCCTGACGCCGCTGGGGTGGTTTCGAGGCTCGCTGCGCTCGCACCTCAACCACCGTCCGTCGCCCACGGTGGTCGAGGTGCGAGGAGCGCTAGCGACGAGCCCTTCGAGGCTCGCAAGCTCGCACCTCAGGAACCACCTCGAGACCCCCGCAACCGAGAGGACCCCAGCATGAGGCTCCTGACGCCGCTGGGCGGCGAGGTCACCGTCCACATCGACGCCCCGGTCGCCGAGGTGTGGGCGCTGGTCAGCGACGTCACCCGGATCGGGGAGTTCTCTCCCGAGACGTTCGAGGCCAAGTGGACCAAGGGTGCGACCGGGCCCGAGGTCGGCGCGACGTTCGCCGGCCACGTCAAGCGCAACGGGGTCGGGCCGACGTACTGGTCGCCCTGCAAGGTCACCCGGTGCGTCGTCGACGAGGTCTTCGAGTTCTCGGTCGGCACCGACGCGATCGCGGTCAACAACTGGGGCTACCGGCTCGCCCCGTCGGGGAGCGGCACCGACGTGACCGAGTACTTCCGGCTCGAGCCCGCCCTGCCGATGCGCCTCTACTGGCTGCTGCTGGGGCGGCTGCGCGGGCGCACCAACGAGAAGGGGATGCGGACGACGTTGGAGCGGATGAAGGAGGTGCTCGAGGCATGACCGAGACGATGAGCGACAGCTCCAACAGGGCGGCGATGCTCGACAAGATCACTGCTCTCGCGGCCGAGCACGCCCAGGCCGTAGCCGGTGGCGGCGAGCGCAGCGTCGCGCGCCACCACGCCCGCGGCAAGCTGATGCCGCGCGAACGCATCGAGCTGCTCGTCGACGAGGGCTCGGCCTTCCTCGAGCTCTCGCCCCTCGCCGGCTGGGGCTCCGACTTCAAGGTCGGGGCGTCGGTGGTCACGGGCATCGGCGTGGTCGAGGGCGTCGAGTGCCTGATCACCGCCAACGACCCGTCGGTCAAGGGCGGTGCGAGCAACCCCTGGACGGTCAAGAAGATCTTCCGCGCGAGCCAGATCGCCGCCGAGAACGGTCTCCCGACGATCTCGCTCGTCGAGTCCGGCGGTGCCGACCTGCCGACGCAGAAGGAGATCTTCATCCCCGGCGGCAAGCTCTTCCGCGACATCACGCGGGCCTCCGCGGCCAAGACCCCCACCATCGCGCTCGTCTTCGGCAACTCCACGGCCGGCGGCGCCTACGTGCCCGGCATGAGCGACTACACGGTGATGGTCCGCGAGCAGGCCAAGGTGTTCCTGGGCGGGCCGCCGCTGGTCAAGATGGCCACCGGCGAGGAGTCCGACGACGAGTCGCTCGGCGGCGCCGAGATGCACGCCCGCACCTCCGGGCTGGCCGACTACCTCGCCGAGGACGAGCGCGACGCGATCCGCATCGGCCGCCGCATCGTCGCCCGGCTCAACTGGCGCAAGGCGGTCCCCGAGACCGCGGTGGGGTCATACGCCGAGCCCGCGGTCGACCCCGACGACCTGCTCGACCTCATCCCGACCGACCTCAAGGTCCCCTTCGACCCGCGCGACGTGATCGCCCACCTCGTCGACGGGGTGTCGGACACCAACGGTGCGGTCCTCGACGAGTTCAAGCCGCTCTACGGCACCTCGCTGGTCACCGGCTGGGCCAAGATCCACGGCCGGCCGGTCGGCATCCTCGCCAACGCCCAGGGCGTGCTGTTCAGCGAGGACGCCCAGAAGGCGACCCAGTTCGTCCAGCTGGCCAACCAGACCGACACGCCGCTGCTGTTCCTGCACAACACCACCGGCTACATGGTCGGCAAGGACTACGAGCAGGGCGGCATCATCAAGCACGGCGCGATGATGATCAACGCGATCAGCAACTCCACCGTGCCGCACCTGACGGTCATCCTGGGGGCGTCGTACGGCGCGGGCAACTACGGCATGAACGGGCGCGCCTACGACCCGCGCTTCCTCTTCACCTGGCCCAGCGCCAAGTCGGCGGTCATGGGGCCGGCCCAGCTCGCCGGCGTCCTCGAGATCGTCGCCGAGCAGTCGGCCGCCTCCAAGGGCGAGCCCTTCGACCGGGAGGGCTTCGCCGGCATCAAGCAGGTCGTCGAGGCGCAGGTCGAGGAGCAGTCGCTGCCCTACTTCCTCTCCGGGATGCTCTACGACGACGGCGTCATCGACCCCCGCGACACCCGCACGGTCCTCGGCCTCTGCCTCTCGGTGATCGACAACAAGCCCTTCACCGGCACCGACCGTTTCGGGGTGTTCCGCCCATGATCAAGCGAGCAGCGGCGCGCGAGGAACGAGCGCGCCGCGTCAGCGAGACGAGGTTGAGCAAGCCGCAACGGGCGCGTCGAGACCACCGCAGCCCCAGCTCGACCCACGCTGCACCTGCGGGGGTTTCGAGGCTCGTCGCTAGCGCTCCTCGCACCTCAACCACCGTGAGACGGAGTACCCGATGATCACCCGACTGCTGGTCGCCAACCGCGCCGAGATCGCGTCGCGGGTCTTCCGCACCTGCCGACGCCTCGGCATCGAGACCGTCGCGGTCCACTCCGACGCCGACGCGCTGCTGCCCTACGTCGCCGAGGCCGACCTCGCGGTCCACCTCCCGGGAACCAGCCCGGGCGACACCTACCTGCGCGGCGACCTAATCGTCGCGGCCGCCCGGAGGGCCGGGGCCGACGCGGTCCACCCCGGCTACGGCTTCCTCAGCGAGAACGCCCAGTTCGCCCGCGACGTGATCGCCGCCGGCCTGACCTGGGTCGGGCCGCAGCCCGAGGCGATCGACGCGATGGGCTCCAAGATCGAGGCCAAGCGGCTGATGGAGGCGGCCGGCGTCCCCGTGCTGAAGAACCTCGACGCCGAGTCGGCCACCGAGGCCGACCTGCCCCTGATCGTCAAGGCCAGCGCGGGCGGTGGCGGCCGCGGCATGCGCATCGTCCGCGACCTCGCCGACCTGCCGCGCGAGATCGAGGTCGCCCGAGACGAGGCGCTCTCGGCGTTCGGCGACGGCACCGTCTTCGTCGAGACCTACGTCGAGCGCGGCCGTCACGTCGAGGTCCAGGTCTGGGGTGACGCGGCGGGCCGCATCGCCGTGCTGGGCGAGCGCGACTGCTCGATCCAGCGCCGGCACCAGAAGGTCGTCGAGGAGGCCCCGGCGCCCGGCAAGCTCTCCCGCGCCACCCGCGAGCGGATGCACGCCGCGGCCCGCGACGCCGCCGAGGCGATCGCCTACCAGGGCGCGGGCACCGTCGAGTTCCTCTACGACGAGGAGGCCGCCCGGTTCTTCTTCCTGGAGATGAACACGCGCCTGCAGGTCGAGCACCCGGTGACCGAGCTGGTCTTCCACCAGGACCTCGTCGAGCTGCAGCTGCGCACCGCCGAGGGCGAGGTCTCCGACCTGACCTTCCCGACCAAGCCTGACGGCCACGCGATCGAGGTGCGGCTGTACGCCGAGGACCCGGCCGCCGGCTACCAGCCCCAGAGCGGGCTGCTGACGGCGTTCGACCTCCCCGCCGGTGACGGCATCCGGGTCGACACCGGCTTCGCGGCCGGCAACGAGGTGTCCACCCACTACGACGCCATGCTGGCCAAGGTGATCGCCTACGGCGACACCCGCGAGCAGGCCGCCCGCAAGCTCGCCGGCACCCTGCGCCGCGCCCGCATCCACGGTGTCACCACCAACCGCGACCAGCTCGTCGCGATCCTCACCTCGCGGGCCTTCCTCGCCGGCGAGGTCAGCACCGCGTTCCTCGACCAACACCCGCCCGAGCCGCCGACCGTCGAGACCCGCGGGCCCGCCGTCGCCGCGACGGTCGCCCTGGCCGAGCGGGCGCGGGCGGCGCGGAGCGTCCAGCGGGGCCTGCCCGTCGCCTGGCGCAACGTGGTCAGCCAGCCCCAGGTCACGACGTTCGACGACGGCGACCTCGTCGTCGAGTGGTACGGCGGGCACCGCTACGCCGTCGATGGCTGCACCGTCGTGGCGGCGGGTCCCGCCGAGGTGACCCTGGAGTCCGACGGCGTCCGCACGACGTACGCCGTCGCGGTGTCGGGCCTGCGCGTCGACGTCGACTGGCCCTCGGGCCACCGGGCGCTGACGCTGGTCCCGAGGTTCACCGACCCCGCCGACGCCGTGGCCAGCGGCAGCCTGCTGGCGCCGATGCCCGGCACCGTCGTCCGGGTCGACGTCGAGGCCGGCCAGCGCGTGAGCCAGGGCGACACCGTCCTGGTGCTGGAGGCCATGAAGATGCAGCACACCGTGAGCGCGCCCGCCGACGGCACGCTCACCGAGATCCACGTGAAGCCCGGGGCCCAGGTGGCCTCGGGAGAAGTCCTCGCCGTCGTCGAAGGAGAAGACGCATGACCATCACCGCACCCACCCCGAGCCTGTTCAGCGAGACCGAGGAGCGTCAGGAGCTCCGCCGCCAGGTCGCCAAGCTGGCCGGCAAGTACGGCCGCGAGTGGTTCACCGCCAAGGCCCGCGCCGGCGAGAAGACCACCGAGCTGTGGCTCGAGATCGGCAAGAACGGCTACCTGGGCATCAACATCCCCGAGGAGTACGGCGGCGGGGGCGGCGGCATCGGCGACATCGCCGCGGTCTGCGAGGAGCTCGCCGCGCAGGGCTGCCCGCTGCTGCTGATGGTCGTCAGCCCGGCGATCTGCGGCACCGTCATCGCCCGCTACGGCACCGAGGCGCAGAAGCAGAAGTGGCTTCCCGGCCTGTGCGACGGCACCAGCACGATGGCCTTCGCCATCACCGAGCCCGACGCCGGCACCAACACCCACAACATCACCACCACCGCGCGCCGCGACGGCGACGAGTGGGTGCTGAGCGGGCAGAAGATCTGGATCTCCGGGGTCGACGAGGCCGACAACGTGCTCGTGGTGGCGCGCACCGAGGACGCCAAGACGGGCAAGCTCAAGCCCGTGCTGATGGTCGTGCCGACCGACAGCCCCGGGTTCGAGTTCCACCACATCCCGGTCGAGATGGTCTCGCCCGAGAAGCAGTTCCAGGTCTTCATCGACGAGGTCCGGCTGCCTGCCGACGCGCTCGTCGGCGACGAGAACGGCGGTCTGGTGCAGCTGTTCGCCGGGCTCAACCCCGAGCGCATCATGGCGGCGTCCTTCTCGCTCGGCCTGGCGCGCTACGCGCTGGAGAAGGCGACCGCCTACGCCAAGCAGCGCACGGTCTTCAAGGCCCCGATCGGCAGCCACCAGGCCATCGCGCACCCCCTCGCGCAGAGCCACATCGAGATCGAGATGGCCCGGCTGATGACCCAGAAGGCCGCCGCCCTCTACGACGCCGGCGACGAGATGGCCGCCGGCGAGGCCGCCAACATGGCCAAGTACGCCGCCGCCGAGGCTGCGTGCGACGTCGTCGACCGCGCCGTGCAGACCCACGGCGGCTACGGAGCCAGCCAGGAGTACGGCATGGCCGGCCTGCTCGTCGCCACCCGCGTCGGCCGGATCGCGCCGGTCAGCCGCGAGATGATCCTCAACTTCGTCGCGATGCACTCCCTGGGGCTGCCCAAGTCCTACTGAGATCGGCCGCACGACGTCTACTGTGCGGCCATGGCGACACCGTGGACCGTGGGGGGAGCCGCTGCGCTGCAGCAGCACGCCCCCACGGTCGCGGTGACGCTGGTCGGACTCGTGTCGGTCTGGCCCGACTCGCTGAGCGCCTCGACGATGGCGGCGATCCGCACCGTCACCGCCGAAGGGTTGGGGCTGCGCCCGTTGGGTCGCCCGCCGACCGGCCCGCGCCGCCTGCCGGCGGCGCCGGTGCGACCGGCCACCGAGGTGATGGCCTTCGCCGAGCAGCTCGCCGTCGACGTGTCGGTGCTCGGGGAGCGCGAGCGGGCCGACTGGTCGGCCCTGCACGGAGAGGCGACCCTCGACGCCACCCTCGCGGCCTGGGTGGCCGACGTCGTGCCACGGGTCCGGGCGACGCTCGACGGTCTCTTCGGCAGCGACGAGTGGTACGACGGCGCACCGGAGCCGACACCGCACGGGCGGCTGGTGAGCGACGAGTTCTGTCGCGAGGTCGCCCTGCTCGACGTCCTCGACCCGGTCACCACCGAGCTGGTCCGGCTGCGGGTGGCGGGCCACCACGGGTGCCGGGCCTGCCTGGCCCGGCGCAGCGTCGAGGCCCTCGAGGCCGGCGCCGACGCCGCGACCTTCGCGGCCCTCGACCACTACCGGTCCAGCGACCTCGGGCCCGCGCAGCAGGCGGCCCTGGCGCTCACCGACGCCATGGTCTGGACCCCCGCCGACCTGCGGGCCCGCGACCTCGACGACGTACGCCGTCACCTCACCGCGGGCGAGGCCGTCGAGGTGGTGCTCGACGTGATGCGCTGGTCGACCCACAAGATCGACGTCGCGCTGGGCACCGACGTGCCCCGGGTCGCGGGGCTCCAGCTCTTCGAGACCGACGAGACCGGAGCGATGCGCTTCCCGTGATCCCGCGCGCCTGTCGGTAGCCTCGCGGTCATGGGTGCCGTGAGCGGGGTCGACCGCACGCAGCGCCGTTTCAGTGTGCTGGGCTTCCCGCTCGCGGTGATCTACAAGTTCTTCGACGACCAGGGCAACGTGCTCGCGGCGGCGGTGACCTACTACGCGTTCGTCGCGATCTTCCCGTTGCTGCTGCTCGCGTCGTCGATCCTCGGGTTCCTCCTGCAGGGCAACCCCGACCTGCAGGCGCAGGTGCTCGACTCGGCGCTGCGCACCTTCCCCATCGTCGGCGACGAGCTCGGCCGCCCCCAGGGCCTGCAGGGCTCGACCAGCGCCATCGTCGTCGGTGGTCTCGCGGCCCTCTACGGTGCCATCGGCCTGGGCCAGGCCCTGCAGAACCTCATGGCCGTCGCCTGGGCGGTGCCGCGCAACAGCCGGCCCAACCCGGTGCTGGCCCGGGTCCGCAGCCTGGTGCTGCTCGTCTTCGCAGGCATCGGCGTCGTCGGCATCTCGGTGTTCTCGGCCGTCGGCCGCAACACCGAGGTGTTCGGCAGCCGCCTCAACTCGACGGTCGGCTGGCTCGTGCAGCTCGCGACCGTCGTGGTCGTCGGTGGCGTGCTGACGATCCTGTTCCGCGTCGCCTCGGCCCGCAGCGCGGGTGTCCGTACGGCGATCCCCGGCGCCCTCACCGTCGCGGTGCTGTGGCAGCTGCTGCAGTACCTCGGCACGGTCTACGTCACCAACGTCCTCACGGGCGCGAGCTCGCTCAACCAGACCTTCGCCTTCGTCCTCGGCCTGGTCGGCCTGATCTACATCGCCTCGGTGATGGCGATCCTCGGCATCGAGGTCAATGTCGTCCTGGCCCGACGACTGTGGCCCAGAGCGCTGCTCACGCCCGTCACCGACGCCGTCGACCTCACCGAGGCCGACCGCCGCGCCTACGCCATGTATGCCCAGATGCAGCGTCACAAGGGTTTCGAGACCGTGGTCGTGCGCTTCGACGGCCGCGACGGCGACACCCACGAGATCGTCCTCGAGCCCGACCGCAAGGAGGCCGACCTGCGCGGCTCGGTCGACCCGGCCCCCGACCCCGGTCCGCCCCCGACGGCGCCGATCGTCGACCACCCCGGCGAGGTGCGGCACCCGAGCGACCTCGACGAGGTCCCGGACGAGCGCCCGGACGAGCGCCCGGACGAGCACCCCGCCGAACCCAGGGAGTCGCCCCAGGATCTGCGGGCGGCCAGGCTGCGCGAGTGACGCCCTTGCCCCGCATCGTGATCCAGCCGTACGACGCGGGGTGGCCCGCCGAGTTCGCCGACCTGGCCCGCGTGCTCGACGACGCCCTGCGCGGCATCGCGGTCCGCATCGACCACATCGGCTCGACCGCGGTCCCGGGTCTCGCGGCCAAGGACGTCATCGACGTCCAGGTGAGCGTGCTCGACCTCGCCGACCCGCGGATCGAGCCGGCGTTGGCTGCTCTCGGTGCGACGGTGACCGAGGTGACCGCGGACCACGTGCCCCCGCAGGTCGTGCCCGACCCCGCGCAGTGGGCCAAGCGCCTCTTCCGTGCGCCACCCACGTGGCGACGGACCCACCTCCACGTGCGCGAGGCCGGTCGCGCCAACCAGCGATACGCGCTGTTGTTCCGCGACTACCTGCGGGCCACGCACGCCGCGGCCGCGGCGTACGCACAGGTCAAGACGGCCCTGGCCCGGCTGCACCCCGACGACGTCGAGGCCTACTACGACGTCAAGGACCCGGTGTGCGACGTCATCATGGCGGCCGCCGAGGGGTGGGCGAAGCAGACCGGGTGGTCGGCCTGATCGCCGCAGCCTCGCGCCGTCCTGGCCTCCTGGTCGGGTCAGGCCCGCGCCTCGATGACGTCGAGGTCGGGGGTGGCGAACCGCAGGTGCTCCCACTCCTCGTGCAGGATCGTGTGCAGGCACGACAGCGTGGTCTCGGGGTGGGCCGGGTGCCACGGGTTGGCGCGCTGCTGGGCGAGGTCGTCGGCGGTGACGGTCGCGACCAGGTCGCGGACCTGGGCGACCCGGTCGGCCCGTGCCGCCAGCACCTCGGCCCAGGTGGGCTGCTCGGTGACGAACTGGGACAGGTCGAGGCCCGCGCGCTCGGCGCTGGCGTCGGCGAGTCCGAGGGGGTGGAAGGGCGGCTCGACGCCGAGGACCGCTCGGCGCAGGCAGACGTCGGTGGCCAGGACGAGGTGGCGCAAGGTCTGGGCGAAGGACCACTCGCCGTCGACCGACACGTCGACGGTGCCCGCGGGCATGGCCTCGGCCCGGGTGACCGCGTCGGCCCACGCTGTCTCCAGCGCCGCCCAGGCGGCACGGAGCCCGTCGGGGTCGGGTGCCTCCATGAGTGCGCGGCCGGGGAACCGGCGCTCGAGCTCGGCCTTGACGAGCGGCACCACGTCGACGCCGTTGACCCGCAGGAAGCCACCGCTCTCGAAGAGCCAGGGGGCGTCGATGTCGACGTCGGTCACCTCGACGGCGCGCATCACGACGCCGGTCAGGTCGCAGTCGGTGAGGCGGGCGCCGCGCAGGCCGACCTCGACCAGCCGGGCACCGTCGAGCGAGCCGGGCAGGTCGGGGTTCGTCATGGGGCGTTCCTACCAGCCGGCGCCGACAACCGGGAGAGCCTCAGTCGACCAGTCGCGCCCGCAGCGCGGCGACCAGGTCGTCGGTGAGCCCGAGCCCGTCGCGGAGGTAGCCCGCCACCGAGCCGTACGACGTGACCGCCTGCTCCAGGCCAGCGTGGAGGTAGGCCAGGTCGGCGACCATGGTCGGCTCGAACGTCGGGACCCGGTCGGCGCCGAGGTGCTCGGCGACCAGGCCGAGGTACTTGGCGCGGGTGTCGGCCGAGCGCTCGTTGGTGAGCAGGTAGTCGGCCTCGACCACCTCGTCGGCCACGCCGGCGACGTGGAGAACGAGCGCGGCGGCCCAGCCGGTGCGGTCCTTGCCGGCGGTGCAGTGGAAGAGCTGCGGCACCGAAGAGGTCGCGAGCGCGGCCAGCAGGGTGCCGAAGGAGCGGCGGGCAGCCGGGTCGGTGACGAAGCGGCGGTAGACGTCGAGCATCGCGTCGACGGCCGCGGCCGCGTCGGGCAGCTCCGCACCGGCCCCGGGCGGGATGCCGCCGACCTCGACGTGCTGCCAGGTCGCGCCGGGCACCTCGACGTCGGGGTGCGCCTCGACCTCGTGGGCGCTGCGCAGGTCGAAGACCGCTGCGATGCCCAACCCGGCCAGCACGTCTGCGTCCTCGGCGAGCAGCTGCAGCTCGTTGGAGCGCCACACCACCCCGGCCCGCAACGGCGCACCGGTCGCCGTGCTGTAGCCCGGCCCCGTGACGTCACGGAAGTTGTCGGCCGAGGCGAGACGGGTGACCTCGTCGCCCCACTGGTCGTCGCGTGCTCGGCTCACGGACGCAAGCCTAGGAGGCTGCTGGACGGGCGCGAGCGTCGCGCGGTGTCCCGCTGACCCTAGGAACCCCCCGGTGGGTCCTAGTCACATCGGGCCAGTCCGTCCGGGCCTACCGGTCGGCCGATCGGTTTCCCTACCCTTGAGCCAACGGCACTGGGGAGAGTTGCCGTACAAGGGAGGGAGGATCCGCCCCGCACCCCCCGCGGAGGGCGGACCACCCGCAGTCCCTGGCCCGGAGGCGCATCCGGTGCTCAGGGAGCGACGCCGGCTCGGGCCGGTCGTCGCCCCCCTGACCCGCCTCGTCCTCGTCTCGTGCCCGCGCGGGCGGTCAGACCAGCGCGTGGAGGTGGGTGCCGAGGGCCCTCAGGGCCGGGACGAGGTCGTCGGGGTCGCCGTTGCCCAGGCCGGCGTACGCCGCCACGCGGGTCGGGCCGGTGACCAGCCCGACCTCGCAGCGCACGTCGTCGTCGGACCCGGTCTTGGTGACCAGGCCCGGGTCGTGGACGAGGGGGTCGCGTCCGAACGCCGAAGACACCAGTGAGTGGTCGGTGCCGGACGCGAGCCAGCCGCGCACCCGCCGTGACACGGCGGAGGAGACCCAGTCGTCGCGGTGCAGGGCGACGAGGACCGAGACCCACTCGCGCGCGGTGCCGGTGCTGAGCGTCGGCGGGTCGGCCGGCCCGCGCACGTCGCGGACCCGGTCGTGCAGCCGGGTGAGCTCGAGCCCGAACCCGTTGACGGCGTCCAGGCCGAGGCGCGAGACCAGGACGTTGGTCGCCCAGTTGTCGCTGACCGCGCCCACGAGCAGGGCGACGTCGCCGACGGGCAACGCCTCGGCGTCCATCAGGTGCCACAACCCCGAGTCGGCGACCCGCGGCGTCACCGCGCGCGAGAGCACCTCGTGCTCACCGACCTCGCCCGTCTCCAGGGCCCGGGCCAGGGCCGAGAGCACCAGCACCTTGGCGACGCTGGCGGTGCGCAGCACCCGGTCGGGCTGCTGCGAGTCGAGCTCCTCGCCGGTGTCGGCGTCGACGACCAGCCAGGAGAGCTCAGGCACGGCGCGGGGGCCGCGGGAAGAACAGCGGCACCCGAGCGGCGTACTCGTCCCAGCCGGGACGCTGCGACATCGTCTTCTCCAGCAGCTTGGCGCCGGTGACGTTGCGGATGAAGAACGTCATGGCGACCGGCGACAGCACGGTCGCCAGCCCGACCACCCAGCCCGAGGCGAGCCCGCCCACGAGCCACAGACCCCACCAGACGGTGGCGTCGCCGAAGTAGTTGGGGTGGCGGGTCCAGGCCCACAGCCCGGTGTCCATCACCTTCGGCCGCTGGTCCTTGGGGATCTTCTTGTACGCCGCGAGCTGGCGGTCGCCGACGGTCTCGAAGAACAGCCCCACGCCCCACACGACCACGCCGGCGACGACGGCGGGCCACAGCTCGACGGTGAAGAACGCCCCGACCGCCACCGGGATCGCGATGAACCACTGCGCCACCCCCTGGGTCAGCAGCACCCGGCGTACGACCGTGCCGACGCCCACCTCGGAGACCTTGCCGCCGAGCATCTCGGCGTAGCGCGGGTCCTCCTGGCCGGCGTGGTCACCCAGGGCGCGGCTGCGCACGTGCCACGCGAGCCGGCCGCCCCACACCGCCACCAGCGCCACCAGCAGCCAGGCGTGCCACGCGTCGCCCTCGTCGCTGGCGGTCGCGACGACGGCCGAGACGAGGGCCACCAGCACGAACCCGGCGCCCCAGGTGACGTCGACGACGGCCGCCTTGTCGAGCTGGCGGATCCGGATCGCGGTGACGGTCATCCCGACGACCACGGTCAGCAGGGAGGCCCCGAGGGCGACGAGCACGTTGTCCATGGGTTCATCGTGTCCTAAGCGCCCTCACCCGCGTGGGTCACGGTGTCGTCCAGTGCTCCTCGACGAGCCTGAGGGCCTCGGGGCGGGTGAGGCCGAGCCTGCGCGCGGTGCCGACGAAGTCGGTCACCAGTCGGCCCAGGTCGGGGCCCGCGGTGTGCGTCGTCCGCACGAAGGTGCCGCGCCGGCCATGGGTGTCGATGACCCCGTCGGCCTCGAGCTCGCGGTAGGCCCGCGCCACGGTGTTGGGAGCGAGCCCGAGGTCGGCCGCCATCTGGCGCACCGTGGCCAGCCGGGTTCCCGCGGGCAGTGTGCCGTCGGCGACCCGCGCGGCGACCTGCGCGCGCAGCTGCTCGTACGGCGGCACGCTCGACGCGGTGTCGACGACGATGTTCACCGCGACGGTCACAGCGCGGTGGTGGTGCTGAACGGCCTCATCAGCGGCCACCGCAACCGCGGGCGCGCACGGAGCGCGACGGCCGCGGACACGGTCGTCAGGACCGCGAACACCGCGCCGGCCAGGATCACTGGCCAGGACAGGTCGCGGACCGCGACGGCGACCGCGAGGAGCGCGATCGCCGCGCAGACCAGGGAGTCCAGGAGCGCGCTTCCCGGCATCGGGTCGAGCGTCCTGGCGAGCAGGGCCCTCTGCCACACCAGACCGTCGGACGTGCTGGCGACCATCGGCCGGGAGATCACCGCCGCTGCGACGACGTAGTGCGCCGCCACCAGGACCGTGCCCAGCGCGCAGCCTGCGAGCGCTCGCCCGCCCGCCGCGGTGTCTGCCGACCCCGCGACCACGCCGGCGAGACCGAGCGCCGCGACCGAGATCACGACGGCCAGCCGGAGTCGCAGGACCTGGGCGCGGTCGTAGTGGTCCGGGACCCTGCGCCGAGCGGGATCGACCGTGCGCACCGAACCGTCCAGGAGGGGACTGGTGCGGTAGCCGGCCACCAGCGTCCCGGCGGTCAGGCCGATGCTCATCCCGACGAAGATGGCGAACCAGTACCACGGCACCTCGTGCCAGCCGGGCGTCAGCGGGACGTTGGCAGCCGTGAGCCCGACCGTCACCCCGATGGCGGGGTAGGTGGTGCGCCGGGCGAGCTGGGGCCGCAGCCAGCGGCGTACGTCGTCGGTCAGGGGAGCCGGCACCGTGCTCGCGAAGGCCTCGAGCTCCGTGTCGGCCCTGCGGCGGTTGTACCTCAGCTCCCAGAACAGACTGACGCCGGCGATCACCACGAGGCCTGAGGCCAGGACCACGAACGACATGACGTGACTCCGATCAGTTTGTAGCAAGCTGTGTCGCAACTGTACTGCTACAAAAGTGGTCCAGACAATCGTCGAGGACGATGTCGAAGAACGCCGACACCGAACGACGTGTGGGTGACCAGCAGCCAGCAGCAACGACAGGGAGTGATCGAGATGCCGCGTTTCATGGGATTCGTGAGGATGCAGGAGGGCGCCGGGATGCCGCCGCAGGCGTTGTTCGACGCCATGGACACCTACATCGGCGAGCAGGCCGCCAAGGGCGTGTTCCTCGACGGTGGCGGCCTGTTCGGCACCGAGGACGCCGTCAACTTCGTGGTCCGGGCCGGGGAGGTCAGCCGGGTCGACGGCCCGTACGCCGAGGCCAAGGAGGTCGTGGGCGGCTGGTCCTTGCTGCGCTACGACACCCTCGAGGAGGCCGTGGCGGCGCAGCGGGAGTTCGCCGAGCTGCACGCCGAGCACTGGCCCGAGGCCACGGTCGTGGCGACCCTGCGCCAGATCGCCGAGGGTCCGGAGGACCCCACCGCCTGAGGGGTCTCACTACGCTGGCGTCGTGCCGGCAGGGACAGGGACCGACGACCCGCGTGAGGTCGTGGTCGCCGCGTGGCGGGCCGAGTCGGCCCGCCTCGTCGGTGCCCTGACCCGGATGACCCGCGACGTCGGCCTCGCCGAGGACCTCGCCCAGGACGCGCTGGTCGCGGCCCTCGAGCAGTGGCCCGGCTCCGGCGTACCGGCCAACCCGGGTGCGTGGTTGATGACCGCCGCGAAGCGTCGCGGGGTCGACCACTTCCGTCGCTCCGAGACGTTGCGTCGCAAGCTCGCAGAGCTCCAGCACACCGACCGTGCAGAGGAGGGGCCCGTGCCCGACCTCGACGCGATGGTCGACCACATCGAGGACGACGTGCTGCGGCTGGTCTTCCTCACCTGCCACCCCGCGCTGAGCGCGGAGTCCGCGGCCGCCCTCACCCTGCGCCTGGTCGGCGGTCTCACGACGGCCGAGATCGCGCGCGGCTTCCTGGCCACCGAGGCGGCCATGGGGCAACGCATCTCCAGGGCCAAGAAGACCCTGGCCGAGGCGGGGGTCGGCCTCGAGCTGCCCACCGGCGCCGAGCGGACCGAGCGCCTCGACGACGTGATGGCCGTGGTCTACCTGGTCTTCAACGAGGGCTACACCGCCACGGCCGGCGCCGACTGGACCAGGCCCGACCTGATCGCCGAGGCCCTACGGCTCGCCCGCCTGCTGGCCTCGCTCGCCCCCGACGAGCCGGAGGTGCTCGGCCTGCAGGCGTTGCTCGAGCTGCAGGCGTCGCGGACCGCCGCGCGCACCGACGACCTCGGTGCGGCAGTGCTCCTCGAGGTGCAGGACCGGACGCTGTGGGACCAGGTGCTGATCCGGCGCGGCGCCGACGCGCTGCGCCGCGCGAGTGCCCTGGCCGCCCGCCAGAGACCGGTCGGCCGCTACTACCTGCAGGCCCTGATCGCCGCCGAGCACGCCCGGGCCGAGCGTGCCGACGACACCGACTGGCGCCGGATCGCCGACCTGTACGACGTCCTCGCGGGAGCCGCGCCAGGGCCGGTCGTCGAGGTCAACCGGGCCGTCGCCCACGGACGCGCGTTCGGACCGACGGCGGGACTGGCCGTGCTCGACGCGCTCGGGCCGGACGCGCTCGGCGGATCACCGCTGGTCCCCAGCGTGCGCGGCGACCTGCTGGAGCGGTCGGGGCGTCACGCGCCGGCGGGCGAGGCGTTCCGCGAGGCGGCACGGCGCACGCGCAACCAGAGCGAGCGTGCGCTGCTCGAGCGTCGCGCGGCGACGAACCTCGCGCAGGACTGAGGAGCCCCACGCTCGGCCCGAGTCGTCAGAACGTGCGCACCAACGGCAGGTCGTGCGGGCCGTCGGGGCGGACCATCAGGATCTGGTCGACGCCCATGCGGCCGTCGCGGAAGGCCATGGAGCCGCCGACGAGGTAGAGCTCCCACACGCGGTAGGTCTCCTCGTCGGTGAGCTCGATGAGGCGCTCGCGGTTGGCGTGGAAGCGCTCCAGCCAGCCGGCGACGGTGTGCACGTAGTGCTCGCGCAGGCCGTGCACGTCGCGGACCTCGAGGCCGGCCTTCTCCAGGAAGGCGACGGTCTCGCCGACGGGGCGCATGTACATGTCGGGGGCGATGAAGGACTCGATGAAGGGACCGCCGCCGGGCCACTTGCCGGTGCGGGACATCTGCTGGATCAGCACCCGGCCGCCGGGCTTGACCGAGCGGTGCAGCACCGAGGCGTAGGTCGGGTAGTTCTTCTGCCCGACGTGCTCGCCCATCTCGATCGAGGAGACGGCGTCGAAGTGGTCGCGCTCGGGGACCTCGCGGTAGTCCTGCAGGCGGATCTCGACACGGTCCTGGAGTCCGCGCTCGGCGATCCGGGCGTCGATGAACTTCTTCTGCTCCGCAGCGATCGTCACGCCGACGACCTGGGCGCCGAACTTCTCGGCCGCGCGCAGCGACATCGAGCCCCAGCCGCAGCCGACGTCGAGCAGGGTCGAGCCCTCGGTGACGCCGAGCTTGGTCAGGACCAGGTCGAGCTTGGCCTCCTGGGCCTCCTGCAGCGGCTGGTCGGGCGAGGAGTGGTAGCCCGAGGAGTAGGCCATGTGGGGCTCGAGGATCAGCGAGTAGAACTCGTTGGACAGGTCGTAGTGGTGGCTGATCGCGCGGCGGTCGCGCAGCGCGCTGTGCAGCCGGCCCTTGATGTTGGCCTGCGACGCCGGCGCCGCCGGCGGGCGGCTGATCGCCTTGAGGTCGAGCGCCGCGCGCACGGCGCTGATGATCGCGGCCGGCTTGGGACGCTGCCCGGACAGCCCGCGCTCCTTGGCGACGGCGAAGGCGTAGGTGAGGGCCTTGTCGAGGTCCCAGCCGTCGACCTCGGGCACGTCGAGCTCACCGGTGACGTAGGCCTGGGCGGCGCCGAGCTCGCCCGGGTGCCAGAGCAGCCGGCGTACGGCGTCGACGGAGTTGAGCACGACGAGCGGGCCGTCGGGGGAGCCGGCCTCGGAGCCGTCCCAGGCGCGCAGCCGGACCGGCAGCTCGCCGCCGACGAACGGCGCCACGGCGTCGGCCAGGCGCTGGGCGACGCCCCCGCTGCGACCGCGGTGGGAGGTGGACGTGGTGTCGTGCGTGGTGCTCATGAGTCCCTCGTGAAGGTCAGCTGGTTGACGTCGATGTAGCCCGAGGCGAAGCCGGCCCGGCTGTACTCGAGGTAGAAGTGCCACATCCGCAGGAACGTCTCGTCGAACCCCAGCTCGAGCACCTCCTGGGAGTGCTCGAGGAACGCCTCGTCCCAGAGCGTCAGGGTGCGCGCGTAGTGCTGGCCCATCGAGTGGGGCGCGGCCATCCGCAGACCGGTGTGCTCGCGGGTGATCTCGTCGATCACCTGCACCGAGGGCAGGAACCCGCCGGGGAAGATGTACTTGTTGATCCAGGTGTAGGTGTTGCGGGTGGCGAGCATCCGGTCGTGCGGCATGGTGATCGCCTGGATCGCGACCTTGCCGCCCGGGGCGAGCACCTGGTCGATCGTCTCGAAGTAGGTGCGCCAGTACTGCCAGCCGACGGCCTCGATCATCTCGACCGACACGATCGCGTCGTAGGAGCCGGTGACGTCGCGGTAGTCGCAGATCTCGACGCTGCACTGCTCCGAGAACCCTGCCTCGGCGATGCGCTGGTCGGCGAGCGCCTTCTGCTCGACCGACAGGGTCAGCGAGGTGATGGTCGCGCCGCGGCGGGCCGCACGGATGCACAGCTCGCCCCAGCCGGAGCCGATCTCGAGCACCCGCGAGCCCGGGCCCACGCCGGCCTCGTCGAGCAGCCGCTCGATCTTGCGGCCCTGAGCCTCCTCGAGGTCGGCCGCGCTCGCGGTCGCCGGGTCGCCCGCGAACAGCGCCGAGGAGTAGCTCAGGGTCGGGTCGAGGAAGAGCTCGAAGAGGTTGTTGGACAGGTCGTAGTGGTGCGCGATGTTGCTCTGGGAGTTCTTGGTGTTGCTCTTCTGGGTGCGCGGGGGACGCTTGACCACGAGCCCGCGGAGCTTCTGCAGGCTCTGCGGCACGAGGTCCTGGATCTCGGCGGCGAGCACCTCGAGGAACCCTCCGAGGTCCTCGGCGTCCCAGGCGCCGGTGAGGTAGGCCTCGCCGAAGCCGATGAGCTGGTGGCGGCCGATGCGGAGGTAGAACTCCTCGGGTCGGGTGATCACCATCGTCGGGCCGCCCTTGCCGAAGGTCTCGCCGTCGGCCATCACGGTGACGTCGAGGCGGCTGACCGCGGCGTGGAAGAGACGCTTGGCGACGCGGGCCGAGACCCGGGCGCGGGGCCCGGACGGGACGACGTCGAGGCCCGGCCAGTGGTTGGCGCTCAGACGCTGCTGGGTGACGGTCATCGTTGGACGCCTTCTTGGGAGTGGGCCGGGCGGGGACGCACCGGCAGGCGGCGGAGCCACAGCCAGATGCCGTGGGCCCGGATCAGGAGGGAGCCGCGCAGGGCTGCGGGAGCAGCACGCAGGGCGGTGGTGTCGGACGGGCGTCCGACCATCGAGGCGCTGAAGCGCGCCGGGCCGACCCCGGGCTCGGACGACTCGAGCTCGACCACGACGTGCAGCCGGCTGCCGCTCGCCCGGGTCGGCGGCGGGACGGTGAGCTCGTAGGTGCCGTCGGCGCCGTGGAACGGCGAGACGTACATCGCCTTGGCCGTGGTGGCGCGGCCCTTGTCGTCGGTGTGGACGAGGTAGGCGTGGCGGTCGCCGTAGGTGTTGTGGACCTCGACGACGGTCGCGGCGAGGACCCCCCGCTCGTCGTGGCACCAGAACACGCTGATCGGGTTGAAGCAGTAGCCGAAGGCCCGCGCCTGGGCGGCCATGAAGACCTTGCCCGTGCCGATCTCGACGTCGTGCCGGCGCAGGAACGCCACGACGTTGCCGCGGATCGAGTCGTCGGGGTCACCGAGATGGTCACGGGCCTCGAACCGACCCAGGACGCCGTGGTCGGGCAGGTCGTCGAGGTCGACGACCCAGGTCTGCGAGCGGTGGGTGAAGCGACGCTTGAACGGCCGGCGCCGGGTGTGGCTGATCGTGGTGTCGTAGATGCCGGTGGTGACCTCGGGGTCGACGGCCGCCACGACCGCGGGCCACTCGAGCCCGAGGCGGGTGGCGGCGGCCAGGCCCGAGCGGGCGCCGTCCTCGTGGAAGCCCCAGCCGTGGTAGGCCCCGGCGAAGACGACCCGGTCGGTGTCGATCTCGGGCAGCCGGGCCTGGGCGGCGACGGAGACCGGGTTGTAGAGCGGGTGCTCGTACTCCATCCGGTCGATCACGGTGGCCGGGTCGACGAGGTCGGTGCCGCCCAGGGTGACGAGGTAGTGGACCTCGGTGTCGAGGCGCATCAGTCGCGTCAGGTCGTAGGTGACCACGACGCCGTCGTCGGTGGGGCGGTGCACGTCGGCGCCGGGTCGGCGGAAGTTCCACGAGGCCCAGGCGTCGGTCGCGGCCGGCAGCAGCGAGGTGTCGGTGTGCAGGATCGCGGTGTTGGGGGAGTAGGGCATCGCCGTGAGCAGCTCGCGCTGCAGGGGGGTCGGCTCGGCCAGCATCGACAGGGCGTGGCCCGGGTGGGTGGCGATGACGACGGCGTCGTAGGTCACCACGTCGCCGGACCCGTCGGTGACCTCGACGCCGTCGGCGGTCTCGAGCACCGAGGTGACCTTGGCGCCCAGACGCACCTGCTGCAGCGCGGCGCCGACCTTGTCGACGTAGGAGTGCGAGCCGCCGGTGACGGTGCGCCACTGGGGCGAGCCGAAGATGCCGAGCATGCCGTGGTGCTCGAGGAAGGTGAAGAGGTAGCGCGCGGGGTAGTCGAGCGACACCTCGGGCTCGCACGACCACACGCAGGCCACGACCGGCTCCATGAAGTGGCGCACGAAGTAGGCGCTGAAGCGACCGTCGGCGAGGAACTCGCGCAGCGTGCGCGTGTCGGACTCGACCGAGAGCAGCGCCTTGGCCTGGCGGTGGAACCGGGGGATCTCGGCCAGCATCGCGAGGTAGCGGGGCTTGCGCAGGTTGGCCGGCGTCGGGAAGAGCCCCTTGCGCCCCAGGGCGCCTGCCCACTCGAGGTCGCTCTCGTCGTCGTTGATCGACATCGACATCTCCGACGGCTGGGTGGCCACGCCGAGCTCGGCGAACAGCCGCAGCAGCGTCGGGTAGGTGCGCGGGTTGTGCACGATGAAGCCGGTGTCGATGCGCAGCTCGCGAGTCTGTCCGTCGGGCCCGGTCTCGGGCACGACGTGGGTGTCGGCGTGCCCGCCGAGCCGGTCGTCGGCCTCGTAGAGCGTCACGTGGGCGGTCCGCGAGGCGACGTAGGCCGCGGTGAGACCCGCGACGCCGGAACCGACGACCGCGATGTGCCGGGTGGTCACGCCGACTCGAACCCGATCACGTCGACGACCTTGTCGCTCGGCTCGCTGACGGGCTCACCGGCGAGCTCGATGGTGATGCCGACGCCGTCGGCCGCGGTCGCGTCGCCCTGGAGCAGCACGGTGTTGGTGCCGCCGGCGATCTGGCCGGCCGGAATCATCGTGTCGCCGCGCTGGAGCCAGAGCTCGTAGGTGTGCAGGCTCGGGGCGGCCGGCATGTCCTCGGTGACGATCACGGCCTGCTTGAGGCTGGCCGAGCGCACGACCGTGGCGGTGCCGCCGCCGGCGAGCTTCTCGGTGCGGCTCTCGGCGTCGTCGGCCTGCAGGACGCGGTCGGTCGCGGTCAGCCGGGTGACGCTCGGAGTGGTGTCGCGCTGGTCGTCGCCGGCCAGGTCGAACACCGTGGCGCCGACACCGCCGATGGTGATCAGGGCCGCAGCAGCCGCGACCAGTGCCGGAAATCGACGACGGGTCGACCGGCCTCGCTCGGCCACGGCGACGACCACCGGGGGAAGGGGACGGACGGTCTGGATGCCGGCGAGCACGGAGGCCCGCAGGGAGTCAGGGGGCGTGACGGCCGAGGTCTCGCCGATCAGGGCAGCGGCCTCGCGCAGCGAGTCGACCTCGGCGCGGCAGTCGTCGCAGTCGGCCAGGTGACGCTCGAACTGCGCCCGCTCGAACTCGTCAACCGCATCTACGGCGTACGCGCCTGAGAGTGCGTGGATGTCGACACTCACCGGGGCCCCCGAGGCGTTGTGGGGCGGGGGAGCGCAGCGGAGGAGACGCAGAACGTCTTGGGGTGGTTCATGAGTGCACTCCCATCTTGTCTCGCAGCCGGATCAGGCCGTCTCGGATTCGTGTCTTGGCGGTGCCGACGGGGAGGTTGAGTATCCCCGCGACCTCGGTGTGGGTGTAGCCACCGAAGTAGGCGAGCTCGATGGCCTCGCGCTGTACGTCGGTGAGACTCTTCAACGCGTGACGTACCCGCTGGGCCTCCATGGAGGCCTGGGCGGCGTCTGACGTGGTGTCGTGGTCGATGGTCTGGTTCTGCTGGGTGTAGCTGGTGTCGCGTCGGGTGGACGCCTCGGCCGACCGGACCCGGTCGACCGCCTTGCGGTGGGTGATGGTCATCAGCCACGAGAGAGCGCTGCCGCGGTCGGAGTCGAACCGTGTGGAGGTCTTCCAGACCTCCAGGAACGCCTCCTGCACGACCTCCTCGGCCTGGGCCGGGTCACGCACGACGCGCAGGGCCAGCCCGAAGATCCGGGAGGACGTCGCGTCGTAGAGCTGGGCGAAGGCCTGCTGGTCTCCTCTGGCGGATCGCCGGAGCAGGTCCGAGAGGACGTCGCCCGGCGCCACCGGCACCCCTTGCGGGGTGCCGGTGGGCTCCGGCGTCAGTCTGGTCATGACTGAAGTGTGCCGTGTCTGTCGTGCGCTGGTCGAAAGATCAGCTGGCCGGAACGGCGTTGGTGAGGACCTTGTCGATCACGTAGACCGTCGCGTTGGCCGTGGGGATGCCGCCGCAGAGCACGTTGGCCTCGACCTTGCCGTCGGACACGGTCATGCCGGCCTCGGGGTCGCCGGACACGGTCAGGGTGTCGCCGATGAGCGTGGTCTGGTCGCCGACCACGGCCTCGGGGTCGAGGTTCTCGCCGATCACGTGGTGCGAGAGGACGGTGGCGAGGGTGCTCTCCTGGCCGTCAGCCTTGGCACCGTCGAGCAGCGCGGTCAGGTCGGCCGGCGGGATCTCCTCGAACGCACCGTTGAACGGGGCGAACACGGTGAGCGCCTCGGCGCCGTTGAGGACACCGTCGAGACCCTCGACCGCGGTCACGGCGGTGACCAGGGTGGTGAGCAGCGGGTTGGTGCCGGCGGCCGTGGCGACCGGGTCGACGACCATGCCGGTCAGCGAGCCGGGCTCACCGTCGGCGGGCAGCTGCTCGCAGGCGGGGCCGAAGACGGCGCTGAACTCGTCGTCACCGGCGGCGGAGTCGCCCTCGGCGGGGGACTCGTCGGTGGTGGCCGACGACGCGGTGTCCGAGGCGCCGCTGTCCGTGGTCTCCTCGTCGTCGCCGCCACAGGCAGCGAGCGAGAGCGAGAGGGTCAGGATGGCCGCAGCGGCGGTGCCGCGGCGGAGCGTCTGGAGCTTCATGGAGGTGGTGCCTTCCGTTAGGGGACTTACGAGTGACATTCGGTGCCGCGGGGGCGGCGGATGGGACGAGATCGAAGCGAGGAAGTGACCTGGGTCATGCCGAGGTTCGTTCCGGGTCGCTCCGGGATCGCTCCGGGGGTCGTGCAGGTCCCGTCCCGGTCCCGTGCAGGTTCGAACGGGTTCGGTACGGGCTCCGTACGGCGGTGGGGCAGGGGCCGTGCGGGGGGTCGGGCTGGGGTAGGGCTGGGTCAGGCCACGGTGAAGAACAGCGAGTGGATGCCGCTGGACCCGCCGGGGAACGGCTGGGCCTTCACGTCGGTCTGGACACCGCCGTCGCCGTCGACGACGCGCGCCGCGACGGTGTAGCGCCCGGGCTCCAGGTCGAACTCCTGGAACCACTGGCGCCAGTAGACGTTGTTGACGTCGGGGCCGACCTGGGCGTCCTTCCACTCCCCGCCGTCGAGCTTGACCTGCACCTTCGACACGCCGCCGTCGTTCTGCGCCCAGGCGACGCCGCCGACGACGACCTTGCCGGCCTCGACCGTCGAGAGGCCCTTGGGGGTGTCGATGCGGGCCGAGGACTTGATCGGCGCGCGGGTGTCCCACTTGCGCTCGGTCCAGTAGGAGTCGACGTCGGCGTAGGTCGTGAAGGTCAGCTTGGTGACCCACTTGGTGGCACTGATGAAGCCGTAGAGGCCGGGCACGATGATCCGGGCGGGGAAGCCGTGCTCGCGCGGCAGCTGCTCGCCGTTCATCCCGATGGCGAGGAGCGCCTCACGGCCGTCGGTGAGCAGGTCGTAGGGCGTGCCGATGGTCATGCCGTCGAAGTCGGTGGCGAGCATCTGGTCGACGCCGCTGCCCGGCTTGGCGCGGTCGATGATGTCCTTCAGCGGCACGCCGAGCCAGCGCGCGCCGCCGACGTACTTGCCGCCGACGCTGTTGGAGACGCAGGTGAGGGTGATGTCGCGCTCGACCATCGGCATCTCGAGCAGCTCGTCGAAGGTGATCTCGAACTCGTTCTCCACGTCGCCGTCGACCTTGAGGGTCCAGCCCTCGGAGGCCACGACCGGGGTGTCGAGGCGGGTGTCGACCCGGTAGAAGTCGGCGTTGGGCATCTGGAGCGGCGTGATGCCGGGGTAGGTGTCGCGCAGGTCCATCGGCAGGGCGGGGGCGGCCTCACCGGCGGCCACCGGCGGGAGGGTGATGTCCTCGGCGCGGGCGCGCAGGTTGTTGATGAACCGGCCCGCGCCGCCGAGCACCGCGGCGGCCGCGGTCAGCACGGCGCCGGCGATGAGGACGCCGCGGCGGCTGGGACGGGGCTCGGCCGTGGTCGCGCCGGGGGAGATGACGATCTCGTCCTCGTCGCCGTCGCCCGGGGTGGGGCTGTCGGTCAGGACGGCGCGGCGCTTGCCGGTGCCGGTGCCGGTGCCGGTGTGGGCGGCAGCACCCTCGGCCTTGGCGACCTCGACGGTCGAGCGGGCCCGCGGGTCGAGCGGCAGGCCGTTGGCGGTGCGGTGCAGCCACCACAGGCTGGCGACGCCGGCGAGGGCGGTGAGGATGCTGGGGACGAGGTCGAGGACCTCGAAGGCCGGGCGGTCGACGACCGCGCCGCCGGCGACCAGGACCAGCACCACGAGCATCGCGGCGCCGTAGGCGTAGCGGATGCGGGTGATCAGGCCGGCGACCAGCGCGAGCACCGCGACGCCGAGGAAGACCGAGCCGATCAGCACGACCTTGTCGTAGTTGCGCGCGGCGAAGTCGATCGGGCCGATGCTGAACCCGTCGGACTCGAAGGTCTTGATCGCCCACTCCTTCATCGACACCGGGGTGCGGTCGATGACCCCGGAGCCCACCGCGAGGACGGGGGAGGAGTCGGAGTTGAGCAGCGAGGCCGTGAAGTGACCCACCGCCATGCCGACGAGGGTCGAGAGGAGGCCGAAAAGGGCGTAGAGGCGACGGGACGGCATGGGTGGTGTTCGGCGCGGAGGGGTTCTCCGGATGGGGTGCGGCAGGATGGGCGCATGGTCGACGACGCCTCCACCACGGCCCAGCCTGCCGAGCTCGTGCACTACGCGGTCGAGGGAGCGGTGGCCACGATCACCCTCGACTCGCCGCACAACCGCAACGCGCTGTCACGCCAGCTCGTCACCGAGCTCGCCGACCGGCTCGAGCGGGCCGAGGGCGACGCCGCAGTGCGGGTGGTCGTCGTCACGTCGGCCGACCGGGTCTTCTGCTCGGGCGCCGACCTGTCCGAGGCCTCCGCCGACGGGATGTCGGTGGGGGTCCAGGCCATCGTCGGGCTGCAGCGCTACCTGGTGGGCATGTCGAAGCCGGCCGTCGCCGTGGTCCGGGGCCCGGTGCGCGCCGGTGGCATCGGGATCGTCGCGGCCTGCGACATCGTGCTGACCGCCGAGGAGGCGACCTTCGCGCTCACCGAGGTCAAGCTCGGTCTCGCCCCCGCCGTCATCTCGCTCACCGTCCTGCCCCGCCTGACGTCGCGGGCGGCGGCGTACGCCTGCCTGAGCGGAGCGACCTTCACCGGGGCCGAGGCCGTCGCGATGGGCCTGGTCACCCGCGCGGTCCCCGCCACCGACCTCGACGCGGCGGCCGCCGAGCTGTGCGCCGAGCTCGCGACCGGCGCCCCGCAGGGCCTGCGCGAGACCAAGGCGCTGCTCGCCCGCGACCTCCTCGACCGCATCGACGCCCGCGCCGACGAGATGGCCGCACTGTCGGCCCGGCTCTTCGGCTCCGACGCCGCCCGTGAGGCCATGGCCGCGTTCCTGGGTCGCACCCGGCGCTCCTGACCCCGTTTGACGTCGACCCGGGCCTGCGGGTCGGTGGAGTGGGTCACACCTGCGGCGTGCCCGCACCGCGGAGGGCGGTCATCGACCACAATCCACCCATGCCCGCTCTCCCCAGGCTCGGCGCCGTCCTCGTCGTGCCCCTCGTCGTGCTCGCCGGGTGCGGGCTGCCCGACGCCGGTGGCGAGGACAGCAAGGCCGCCGCGAAGGTCGACCTCTCCTTCTCCTACGAGGCCGAGGGCGGCGAGGGCTACCTCGACCAGACCCTCACGATCGCCAACCAGGGCGCCGTCGCCGGCGCGCCCGACCTCGACCTGGTCGCGCTCGACGACCGGGGCGAGCCGATGCCCGACGTCGAGGTCGCCACGGCCTTCGGCAGCGACCGGGGCGAGCAGGTCGTGCCGGCCTTCACCGAGGTCATCGAGGTGCTGAAGTTCAAGGGGCCCGGCTCGGCCGACGTGGCCGACGTGGCCGTGACGGTGGCCGACCCCGGCACCCTCGCCGACAGCCCGCCCCCGGCCAACGACATCAAGGTCAAGCGCTTCGACATCACCGGCAAGACCACCAGCGAGAACACCCTGGGCAGCGTCCTGGTGACCAACACCTACGACGAGCCCATCCGGGTGCAGGTCGTCGGCCTCGAGCTCGCCCCCGCCGACGACGGCGAGCCCCAGCACTTCCAGCGGGTCAGCGCGCTGGCCGGGCCGCTGGACCTGGCCCCGGGCGAGAAGGTGCGTGAGCGGGTGGCCGACAAGTACCGCACCCGGTTCTACGGCACCGTGCGCGCGTTCCTCGTGCGCTGACCGTGCCCGAGGAGCCGGTCTCACCCCGATGGTGTCCGCGTTGCGGTCCCTGGGGCCCGACCTTTGTAGACTGGACGACTGCCGTTCGTCGGCACCCGAGGGGCAGTGGAGGCCAGTCGCGTGAGTGAAGAGCTCGTCGAGCAGGAGATCGCTCGCGAACAGGCGTTCGTCGACCGCGTGCACCGTCAGCTGGCCGACGCCGGCAAGGCCGCCCAGCAGCTGGCGCGTGAGGGCCACGAGCGCGGCCGGCTCGGCCACGAGGGTGGCCTGGTCGAGCGCGACGCGATGGTCTTCCAGGCCGCCAAGCGCCTCGCGCAGCTCGACGCCGCCCACGAGGGCCTGGTCTTCGGGCGCCTCGACCTGCGTCCCGAGCTCGACCCCGAGCCGCGCTACGTCGGCCGCATCGGGCTGCGCGACGACAGCCGCGACTCCCTGCTCATCGACTGGCGCGCCCCCGCCGCCGCGGTGTTCTACCAGGCGACCGCGGCCGAGCCGCGTGACGTCGTACGCCGTCGGGTGCTGCGCTCGGCCGGCACGACCGTGGTCAGCGTCGAGGACGAGCTGCTCGACGCCGAGGGCAACGTCGACGACCTGCCGATCCTGGGTGAGGGCGCCCTGATGGCGCAGCTGTCGCGGGCCCGCGACCGCACGATGCACTCGATCGTCGCGACCATCCAGGCCGAGCAGGACAAGGCGATCCGGGCGCCGTCCAAGGGCGTCACGACGATCTCCGGTGGCCCGGGCGTCGGCAAGACCGTCGTCGCGCTGCACCGCGCGGCCTACCTGCTCTACAACGAGCGGCGCCGGTTCGAGAGCGGCGGCGTGCTCGTCGTCGGACCCAGCGGCGTCTTCATGCGCTACATCGAGCGGGTGCTGCCCTCGCTCGGCGAGACCGCCGTGGCGCTGCGCTCGCTCGGCGAGGTCGTCGACGGCGTCCGCTCGACCCGCCACGACGAGCCGGCCGTGGCCGACGTCAAGGGCTCGGCGCGGATGGCCGAGGTGATGCGTCGCGCGGCGCGCCAGCAGGCCCCGAGCAGCCCCACCGAGTTCCGGCTGTTCTGGTACGACAACACCCTCCTGCTCGACCGTGGCCTCCTCGGCCGGCTGCGCCGTCAGCTGATGTCGCAGGGCCGCCGCAACCAGCAGGTCCCCCGCGTCGCGCGGACCCTGCTCGACGCGCTGTGGCGCCAGGTGCGCAGCGAGCGCGGCCGCGACCGCGGGCGCGAGACGTTCGACGACGACCTGCTCGGCAACGACGACTTCCTCGACTTCGCCGTCGCCTGGTGGCCACCGCTGGCCGCCCCCCAGGTGCTGAGCTGGCTGGGCGACCCCGAGCTGCTCGCCCGCGTCGGCGAGGGCATCCTGACACCGGAGGAGCAGCGGCTGCTGCTCAAGTCGTGGACGGGCCGCAAGACCTCCGACCTCTCGATCGAGGACGTCGCCCTGCTCGACGAGCTGCGCTACGCCCTCGGCGACGTGCCCGCGCGCGCCGACGACGAGCGCGACGACCCGATGGGCGCCATCGAGGGCGCGGTCGACATGCAGGAGCTGATGACCGCCTCCGACCGCGAGTACGCGCCGTCGGGCCGCGCCTGGGCCCCGCCGACTCACTCGATCGAGGACGACGGCTTCGCCCACGTGCTCATCGACGAGGCGCAGGACCTCACCCCGATGCAGTGGCGGATGGTCGGGCGACGCGGCCGCGCGGCCTCCTGGACGATCGTCGGCGACCCCGCGCAGTCGTCCTGGCCGGTGCCCGCCGAGTCGGCGGCCGCACGTGCCGAGGCGCTGGCCGGCAAGGCCCTGCACGAGTTCCACCTGTCGACCAACTACCGCAACAGCTCCGAGATCTACGCCTTCGCGGCGGCGTACGCCGAGCGGGTGGGGCTCGACGCCGACCTGCCGACCGCCGTGCGCTCGACCGGGGTCGAGCCGCAGGTCATCCGCCCGGTGCCCGACCTCGAGACCGCCACGCGGGCGGCCGTCGTCGAGGCCGCGGGCCAGGTCGGCGGCACCGTCGGCGTCGTGGTGCCGGTGGCGCGCCGCTCCGACGTCAACGCCTGGCTGGCCTCGTGGCCCGAGCTCGCCGACGACGCACCCTCGGCCCGAGCGGCCGTCGACTCGTCGGTCGCGCCCTCGGGCGACGACCGGGTCGTGGTGCTGACCGGCCTCGACACCAAGGGCCTGGAGTTCGACGCGATCGTCGTCGTGCGCCCCCAGGAGATCGAGGACGAGTCCGCCACCGGGCGGGCCACGCTCTACGTCGTGCTGACGCGGGCCACCCAGCTGCTCACCACGGTGAGCTGACGGACCAGGCCGGCTTCGGCGGACGTGCACGGCCGCGTGCAGGATCGCGCGATCGCACGGTCCTGCACGGGGATCGGGGCCGTTCGCGTGCAGGATCGAGCGATCGCACGGTCCTGCACGCAGATCGGGGCGGCTCGCGTGCAGGATCGAGCGATCGCACGGCCGTGCCGCAGCCCGGGTCGGACGCGGACCGGCCGGAGAGGTCGCCGCGACCCCCGCACCTCGGCCACAGCAGGACGCACGCCCACAACTAGGCTGCGCGCATGACTGAACCCCTCGCCGCCCGGGACGCCATCGCCGCGCTCCAGGGGCACGAGGCGTGGGCGATCATCCGGCGCTCGACCCGTGCCGGCGACCGCGCCACGGTCGGCCTGGTCGGCGGACGACGCAGCGAGGTCGCCTCGAT
>CALRVO020000002.1:0-33328 GCA_943371595.1 Sphingomonas paucimobilis | reverse complement strand
CCCACCGCCCGCGGCGCCACCGACGACCGCCCCGACGAGCAGCTCGAGGAGCGCCTCCGCCAGCCCCGGTGCGTCGGCGATGCCCTCCGCGGACGCGGCACCCGCGATGGCGAGCATCACCACCGGCGTGGCGATGCCGTCGTTGAGGCCGCTCTCGACGGTGATGAGCCGGCGTACGCGGGAGGGCACCGCGGGGTTGGTCACCACCGGGACCCCGAGCGCGGCATCGGTGGGCGCGAGAGCAGCGCCCACGAGGAGGGCGAGCCACAGGTCCAGCGAGGGGAACAACCAGGCCGACAGGGCCCATCCGGCCGCGATGGTCAGGGGGAGGCCGACCCCCAGGAGCCGGACGTACTGCCCCAGGTCGTGGCGGAACTCGCGGACGGGCACCCGGGCGGCGTCGCAGAAGAGCACCCACACCAGGGTGATCTCGACCAGCGGGGTGAGTCTCTCGGGGGCCGAGGGGCCGTCGACGAGGTCGACGGCCGCCAGCACGCCGCCGATCGCGACGAAGACGATGGGCGCGGACAGGTCGGCCCCGGTCGCGCGGGCGGACACCAGGCCCCACACGAAGACCGTCGTCATGACGATCAGGACGGCCACCACGTCCATGTATGCCTCCCCTGCTCGGCCCTCAAGGCTCGAATTCGCTGCGCAGGTCTGGCTCACCCCGAGCGGATGATCCGGGGGCGCAGGCGGCCGGGGAGCCTGGCCCTGCCGACGGGCCGACGGAGGGCGCAGCCATGAGCATCGAGATCGACGAGATGACCCCGCTGGTCTGCGAGGGCAGCACCGCGCCGTTGACGCAGACACCGGTCGTCGGAGCACCGGGACGGTCCTGCCCGAGCACCTTCGTGCCGGGTGCGGAGGAGCTGGCCGCGGACGAGGTCCGGGTCACGGTCCTCGGCAGCGGGGACCCGTTCGTGCGGCCGTCGCAGGCGTCGGCCTCGATCCTGGTCGAGGTGGGCAACCCGGAACGGGACCTCTTCCTCCTCGACCTCGGCTCGGGTGCACTGAAGAACTTCACCGGGTTGCGCCTGCCGGTGACCGCGACGACCAAGCTGTTCCTGACGCACCTGCACGCCGACCACGTCGGCGACGTGCCCACCCTGATCTACAGCCTGGCCAAGGCAGGACGCCGTGACCCGGTGGAGGTGTGGGGCCCCAGCGGGGCCACCGAGCCCCTCGGCACCGGCGCCTACCTCGACCACCTCCAGGCCGCGCACGCGTGGGACCAGCAGTCACTGTGCGGTCACCCGGGCCAGTCCGGCGCCCGTGCGATCGCGACCGAGGTGCCCCACGACGCCGCCGCGACGGTGTACGAGCGGGGCGGCGTCACCATCAGCTCGTTCCCGGTGATCCACATGCAGGACGGCGCGGTCGGCTACCGCCTCGACTACGCCGGGCGCAGCGTCGTCTTCTCGGGCGACACGCGGCCGTGCCGCACGCTCGTCGACGCCAGCCAAGGGGTCGACCTGCTCATCCACGAGACGTTCCCGTCGCCCGCCGTCTACGCGACCAAGGCCGGGGTCCCCCCGGCCTTCGCCGAGGCCGTCGTCCACGGTGTCCACACCAGCCCGACGATGGCCGGGCGGGTCTTCGCCGCGGCCGGCGCCCGCATGTCGGTGATGTGGCACCTCGCCGTCGACCACGACACGGTCGGCGCGGCCCACCGCGAGATGCGCGCGGAGTACGACGGTCCCGTCACGATCGCGCAGGACCTGACGGTCTTCAACCTCACCCAGGACGCCGTGGTGGTCCGGCAGGCGGTCGTGGACCCGTCCCCGTGGCCCGTCCTCGGCCCCACCCGGGTGACAGGGCCACCGCTCCACCAGGTGCCCGCGCCGCCGGCGTGGTGGGCGGACGCGCTGCTCACCTGAGCGACCACGACGGGTGGTCCCGGACCCATCTGCGTGCTCTCCCCTCGGCCGGGCCCACCGGTGCCCCAGGCGACCATCGTCCGTGCGGGAGGGGCCGTAGGACCCTGCGGCGGATCGGGCGCCGGTGCGATCGTGGGAAAAGGCCCAGGCACGCCCGACAGGGGTCGGCACGCCAGCGCCAGGCAGGACGGCCATGAGCATCATCGAGCACCTGCCCGCCAGCAAGCGGGGCCAGCGCCTGTCGCTCGCGAGCGCCGCGGTGCTGTGGGTCCTGGCGTACTGGGGCAACGGTCAGGTGTGGGACGCGGCCCTCTTCGACCTTCTCGGCATGGACCCCGAGGCCCGGGTCACGTCGTCGCTGCACTTCTTCTTCTACGACACCGTCAAGATCGCCCTGCTGCTGTCGGGGATCATCTTCGTCATCACGATCCTGCGGTCCTACCTGAGCATCGAGCGCACCCGTGCACTCCTGGGTGGCCACCGCCAGGGCGCCGGCAACGTGATGGCGGCCGGTCTCGGTGTCGCGACGCCGTTCTGCTCGTGCAGCGCGGTGCCTGCGTTCATCGGCTTCGTCGCCGCAGGGATCCCGCTGGGCGTGACCCTGAGCTTCCTGATCGCAAGCCCTCTGGTCAACGAGGTCGCCATCGGTCTGCTGCTGACGTTGTTCGGCGTGAAGGTCACCGCGGCCTACATCGGCGCCGGCCTCCTCATCGCGATCGTGGCCGGCTGGGTGCTGGGGCGGCTCAAGCTCGAGCGCTACGTCGAGCCGTTCGTGTTCGAGACCACGTTGGGCGGTCAGGTCCTCGACTCCACCACCGGGCTCGCCTTCGGGCAGCGGTTGCAGATGGGTGCCGAGGAGGTGGGGTCCATCCTGCGCAGGATCTGGCCGTACCTGTTGGTCGGCATCGGCCTCGGGGCGGTGATCCACGGGTGGGCACCCGAGGACTTCTTCGCGACCTACGCCGGTGCAGGC
This sequence comes from Sphingomonas paucimobilis, assembly GCA_943371595.1. GTDB lineage: Bacteria > Actinomycetota > Actinomycetes > Propionibacteriales > Nocardioidaceae > Nocardioides. Next base: position 30,475 of record CALRVO020000002.1, on the reverse strand, counting down.
AACCCCTTCGCGGTGCTCGTCGCGGTCGCTATAGGGATCCCGCTCTACTCCAACGCTGCCGGCATCCTGCCGCTGATCGAGTCGCTGCACGAGAAGGGTCTGCCGATGGGCACCCTGCTGGCCTTCATGATGGCCGTCGTCGCGCTCTCGCTGCCCGAGATGATCCTGCTGCGCCGCGTCCTCAAGCTCCCGCTGCTGGGCATCTACATCGCCGTGGTCGGATCCTCGATCGTCGCCGTCGGCTACCTGTTCAACTTCCTGCTGGCCTGAGAACCCGTCCGATGCGTCGCCGGAACCCCACGAGAGGACCCCGTCATGATCATCAAGATCCTCGGCCCTGGCTGCACCAGGTGCAAGAACCTCGAACGCGTGACGCGAGACGCCCTCGACGAGCTGGGCCTGGAAGCGACGGTGGTGAAGGTCGAGGACTACGCCGAGATCGTGGGCTACGGCGTCATGGCCACCCCGGGCCTGGTGGTCGACGACGAGGTCCTCGTCTCAGGCCGTGTCCCGAGGACCGCGGAGATGAGACAGCTGCTGGCCGCTGCGTCCTCGGCATGACCTCGCGTCGGCCGCGACCGAGCCACGACCGCCCCGCGCCGTCCCGGCCGGGGGCGATGTGCCCGGCGTTCATCCGGCCTGGGTGATTCGCGGGCAGCAGCGCGCCACGAGCCTGCGCACGACAGTGGCTCGATCGAGCGGCGAGGAGACAGCGCGCATGGACGAGGTCGGTCGACGCAGGCTGCACGGCGCGGACCTCCTGCGCCTGGGCGTGTCGTGGTTGTTGTCCTTCCTGGCCCTGCTGCTGACCGCGGTGCTGCTCCCGGGGTTCAGCTACACCTCGTGGGCGCCGCTGCTCGTGGCGGCCGCCGCGACCGGGCTCGTGGGGATGGTCGTGCGCCCACTGCTGGTCGAGGTCGCCGCCTCCATCGGCTGGGTCGCGGTCGCGCTCGCGGCACTGTTCGGCCAGGCGCTGGTGATGCAGCTGGCGCTGGCGTTCGTGCCAGGGGTTCACTTCGACTCGTTCTGGGTCCTGGTCGCAGCGGCGTGGATCGCTGCGGCCTTCGGGACCGTGCTGACCTGGTTCATCAGTGCGGGGACCGACGACTCGTTCGCCGTGACGCTGAGGAGGCTGCCGGCGCACGACGTCGCCGACCCGGAGGTCGACGGCGTCGTCTTCGTCCAGCTCGACGGGGTGTCGTTCCCGGTCATGAGCTGGGCCCTGCAGTCCGGGACCATGCCCACGCTGCGCCGGTGGACCGACGACGGGCGACAGGGCATCCAGGAGTGGCTCGTGCAGCTGCCGTGCACCACGCCGGCGTCGCAGCAGGCGATCCTGATGGGCACCGCCGCCGGGGTCCCGGCCTTCCGCTGGTACGACCGGCAGGCCGGTCGCGTCCTGGTCGCCAACCGGCCCCAGGACGCCGCGATCATCGAGGCCCGGGCCAGCTCGGGCCACGGCCTGCTGGCCGACGACGGTGTCTCCATCTCCAACCTCTTCACCGGGGACGCGCCCCGGGCGGCGATGACGATGAGCAGGATCGAGATCACCCGCGGGTCGCGGCGCACGCGGCTGACCGTCGCGCGCTTCCTGCTGAGACCCGACGGTCTGGCCCGGAGCCTGTCGAGGTCGGTGGCCGAGGTCGCCCGAGAACGCTTCCAGGCGCGCAAGCAGCGGCGGCTCCTGGTCGTGCCTCGGGTGCACCGGTCGTGGACGTTCGCAGGGCTGCGCGCCTTCAGCAACGGGTTGCTGCGCGACCTCAACACCGAGCTCGTCGCCGAGGAGATGATGCGCGGCGCCCGGAGCATCTACGTCGACTACGTCGACTACGACGAGATCGCGCACCACGCCGGCAGCACCCGGATCGAGTCCTTGGCCGCGCTCGGGGGGCTGGACCAGGTGCTGGCCCTGCTGGAGAAGGTCGCCGAGGGCGCCCCCCGGCGCTACCACTTCGTCGTGCTCAGCGACCACGGCCAGTCCCAGGGGCAACCGTTCGCCGAGCGGTGGGGGACCGGGCTCGCCGAGCTCTGCGCCGGCCTCGCGCAGGCGCACACGGATGGGATCGAGGACAGCATCGAGGGATGGGGTCGGGTCGACTCCGTGCTCGGTGACCTCGCGGAGGCCGGTGGCGCGGGGTCGGGTCGGGCCCAGGCCGCCGGACGACGCGTCGAACGACGGCTGGGCCCGGTGAGCGGTGGGGCCGACCCCGGGCTGGTCGTGCTGGGCAGCGGCAACCTTGGCCTGGTCTACGTCCCCGGTCCCGAGCGACTCACCCTGGACGAGCTGGACCGCAGGTGGCCCGCGCTGGTCGCCGGCCTGGCCGACCACCCGGGCATCGGGTTCGTGGTCGGGCTCGGGCTGGACGGCCCGGTCGCGGTCGGGGCGGCGGGCCGCCACCACCTCTCGACCGGGGTCGTCGACGGCACGGACCCGCTCGCCGGGTTCGGGGCGCACGCGCCGGCCATGCTGCTGGCGGCTGCGTCGATGCCGGAGGCACCCGATCTCTACGTCAACAGCAGCGTGGACCCGACCACCGCTGAGGTCGCGGCGTTCGAGCCCCTGGTGGGCTGCCACGGCGGTCTGGGCGGGTGGCAGGACCGGGGCTTCGTCATGGCGCCCCCCGACCTGTTGTCGCCGGAGGCCTCGATCGTCGGCGGTGAGGATCTGCACCGCCACCTCGTCGACGTCCTCCGTGCGCTGGGGCACCGCACCGAGGTGTCCAGCCCCGGTCGGTCACCCGACCGCGACCCGCTCACCCGCTGACCCGGTCACCCGTCGTCCGGCGCCGAGCAGGGCGGGGCCGGACCAGCTCGAGGCTCGAGGTGACCAGCGAGATGACCAGCGCGCCGAGCACCGCGCTGTCCAGGCCGTCGATGTCCAACCTGCTGCTGAGCAGGCTCGTCACCGCCAGCAGGATGCTGTTGACCACCAGGGCGGCGCCGCCCACGGTGAGCAGCGAGAGCGGGAGCGCCGCCAGGTCGAGCAGGGGACCGAGGACCGCGTTGACCAGGCCGAAGAAGAGGGCGAGGGCGAGGTAGGACACGGCGCCCCCCACGACCTGGACCCCGGGGACGACGGCGGTCGCGGCCCAGACCGCAGGTGCCAGGAGCGCCCAGTTGCCCAGCACCCTGAGCAGCAGCAGGACGTCGCCCGCCTCGAGCCCACCGTGCTCGGTGCGGGTGTCGACCGGCGGCAGTCCTGTCTGGGGGTCGTAGAGCCGGTACCTCGTCTTGAGACGGCGCGCCCAGGCCGCGTGCGAGGCGTCGAACTCGGCACCGATGGCGGCGCTCGCGACCAGGATGACCGACGTGGTCAGGAGCCACCCGATGAAAGCGACGCTGATCCCGAAGAGGCCGAACTGCTGGATGTAGCGCGTCACCAGAGGCGCCATGTAGAAGCCGGTGGCCACCCCGGCGATCCCGGTGCCGACGGCGGTGATCCCGCCCATCGCCAGCAGCCGCCGCCAGTGGACCTCGCGGTTGAGGAGCAGGTAGGGGATGGAGGTCCAGAGCACCAGACCGGTCACGATCGACACCGGGAGCATCCACAGCCCCGACAGCGCCAGCCCGCGGACCAGGCCGTGCAGGCCGTACAGCACGAGGATCTCGAGCAGCAGCGCGCTGAGGCCCAGCGCGGCCGAGAGGCCGCCGCGGATCCCGGCCTTCTCCTGGTCGAACGCCGACCGGTACATCGTCTGCATCCGCCGGGTGAACGACACCCCGGACAGGAACAGCAGCAGAGCGCTGGAGAGGCTGAGCGCACCCGTGGCGCCGGCCGGCGTGGCGAAGATCTTCTCCGCGGCCGCGGCGGAGTCACCGGTCAGGTCGAACTTGCGGATGACCGCCGTGGCGGCCGCGTCGGACTGGCCCACCGGCCCCAGGCTGGAGACGAGGATGAGCAGCGGGATGAGCGCGGTGAACGCCTGGGACGACAGGACGATGCACCGGTCGAGGCCGGCCATCGCCACGAACCGCCGCAGGCACCGACCCACGAACGAGTCCTTGGCCCGCTCCGCCAGCTCGGTCATGTCGTGCAACGACGCCTCGCCCAGCAGGGCGAGGTTCCGGTAGCTCCGCCAGCCTGGCACGCGCGCCTCCGAGGATCGGTCGAGACAGCCGGGCGCGACCTCGCGGCTCCACGGTCACGCGATCGTCGCCCCGCGGGCCCGACGATGCTGCGAGGCGTCCACCGACCGCTTCATCCACGGTGGATGAGGCAGCGGGGCGCCGCCCTTCGTACGTTTCGGGACGGATCGGCCGACCAGCGACGGTCCGGGAGGTGGAGGAACCGTGACCGACGACGTCCAGCAGCTCAGTCCGACCGACCTCGAGGAGATGGGACCGATCGACTACCTGGTGGTCGAGTTCCCCGGCAACCGGATGACGGGGGAGGGGTTCCCGCTCCTCGTCGACCTCGTCGACCGGGGGCTCATCCGGATCCTGGACCTCGCCTTCGTCACCAAGGAGCTCGACGGGTCGGTGCACGCCGTGGCGCTCGCCGACCTCGACGGTGACGGCAGCCTCGACCTCGCGGTCTTCGAGGGGGCGAGCTCGGGACTGGTCGACGAGGAGGACCTCGGCGAGGCCGGCGGGATCCTCGAGCCGGGCAGCTCGGCGGGGGTCCTCGTCTACGAGAACACCTGGGCGGCACCGCTGGCCGGTGCCCTGCGGCGCGGCGGCGGTCAGCTGGTCGCGAGCGGTCGGATCCCGGTCCAAGCCCTGGTTGCTGCTGCGGACGCCCTCGACACCGCGGTGCCCACGGCCTGACGCCCGGACAGACACGAGCAAGACACCAGCGAGACACGAGAGAGAGCTGAGAGCGATGCCAGGACTTCTCCGGGGTGTGGCCCGCACGGCGGCCGTGGCCGGTACGGCGACGGCGGTGTCCAACCGCGTGAGCCGACGGCAGGCAGGCCGCTGGGCGGCCCAGGACCAGCAGGCCGCCCAGGCGCAGGGCTACGCCCAGCCCGCACCGGCGGCCCCGGTCGAGGCGGCCCCGGCGGCAGGCGCGGCGATGGACGCCAAGCTGGCCCAGCTCAAGGAGCTCGGCGCGCTGCGGGACCAAGGCGTCCTCACCGACAGCGAGTTCGAGAGCCAGAAGACCGCCATCCTCGGCGGCTGACCCGCGCCGCGCTCGCGGGACGACTCCGACAAGGGAAGGGTGGTGCGCAGCGCATGCCCACACTCAGTGCGACAGACGCGGAGCTGCTGTTCGGCAACCGGTTCCTGACCGAGTCGGTGCCGTCAGCGGCGTTCCCCCAGACCGGGATGCGGCCGACCGACGCCATGCGCTTGGTGGCCGAGGACCTGGCTCTCGAGGGTGATCCGCAACGCAACCTGGCGACGTTCGTGACGACCTGGATGGAGCCGGAGGCCCAGCGGATCATCGCGGAGAACCTGCACCGCAACTTCATCGACCATGCGGAGTACCCGATCTCGGCAGAGATCGAGCAGCGCTGCGTACGGATGCTGGCCGACCTCTTCCACGCCCCAGGACCCACCACGGGCTGCCGCACCCAGGGCTCGTCCGAGGCGATCATGCTCGGTGCCCTGTCGTTGAAGTGGAAGTGGAAGGAGCGCCGGCAGGCCGCGCACCTCCCGACGGACCGACCGAACCTGGTGTTCGGGGGAGACGTCCACGTGGTGTGGGAGAAGTTCTGCCGCTACTTCGACGTCGAGCCACGCATCGTCCCGCTGGAGGAGCACAAGCTCACCATCGGCCCCGAGGACGTGGCACCTCACCTGGACGAGAACACGATCGGTGTCGCGGCCGTCCTCGGCACGACGTTCACGGGGAACATGGACGACGTCGTCGGCATCAACGACCTGCTGCGCGAGGTCCGGGACCGACGTGACCTGGACATCCCGCTCCACGTCGACGCTGCGAGCGGCGGGTTCGTCTGGCCGTTCCTCTACCCGGACTCGCCGTGGGACTTCCGCCTCGAGCAGGTCCGCTCCATCAACGTCTCCGGCCACAAGTACGGACTCGTCTACCCGGGGATCGGCTGGCTCGTCTTCCGCCAGGAGTCCGACCTGGCCCAGGACCTCGTCTTCTACGAGAACTACCTCGGCAAGACCGACGCCACGTTCACGCTGAACTTCTCCACCGGCGCGGCGATGGTGCTGGCGCAGTACTACAACTTCGTCCGGCTGGGACGCGACGGCTACACCTACGTGATGTCGCAGATGCAGCAGAACGCCCACGCCCTCGCAAGCAACCTGCGCGCGAGCGGCCGGTTCGAGGTGATCGGGGACGACGAGGAGCAGCTGCCGCTGGTGGCCTTCCGCCTGGCGGCCAGGCACCCCTCCTACGACGAGTCCGACATCGCGTGGCAGCTCTCGGCCGAGCGCGGCTGGATGGTGCCCGCCTACACGCTTCCGCCCCACGCCGACAAGGTGAAGATCATGCGGGCCCTGGTCAAGGAGACGATGAGCCGCGAGCAGGTCGAACGGCTCACGCTCGACATCGAGGACGCCTGCACGACCCTGGACGGCAAGGGCCCCACCGCCCAGACCGAGCGCCAGCAGACGAAGGTCGGCACCGGCTACTGACACGTGCAGGACCAACCGAGAGGGAGCACCGATGTCCGACACGTCAGCCCACGCGACGGGTTCGCCCTCGCGGGGGCGCAGCATCGCGGCGGTGATCTGCCTCGTCGTCGGAGCACTGCTCACCACGCCCGCGGCGGTGGCCTTCTGGGGCCAGCGCACCCTCAACGACACCCAGCGCTACGTCGAGACGGTCGGTCCGTTGGTGGACTCGGCCGAGGTGCAGGACGCGGTCGCGACCAAGGTGATCGAGGCCATCGAGAAGCGGGTCGACGTCGAGAGCCTGCTCGACGAGGCGTTCGCCGGGGTCATCGACGAGCGGCCGCGTCTCGAGCTGTTGATCGGTCCCCTGGCGGGGGCGGTCAACAGCCTGATCGACTCGCAGGTGCGGGCGTTCGTCGCCTCCGACACCTTCAGGGACCTGTGGATGGCGGCGAACACGAAGTCCCAGCAGGTGTTGCTGCGGGTGCTGAAGGGCGACTCCACGGGGGCCGTGTCCCTCCAGGACGACCAGGTGGTCCTCGACGTGTCCGAGGTCATCGACGCCGTGCAGCAGCGCCTGGTCGACCGAGGCCTGACGATGCTCGAGAAGGTGCCGACCCCGGACCAGGACCGCCAGATCGTGCTGATGGATGCCCCCCAGCTCAAGGACCTCCGGACCATCTACGCGTTCGGCAACCCGGTCGCGACGTGGCTGCTGCCCTTCGCCGCGGCGCTGCTGCTGGGGGCCTTCGTGCTGTCCCGGCGGCGTGCGCGGATGACGGTGGCGATCGCCGGCGTCCTGGTGGCCAACTCCCTGCTGGTGGCGGTGTCGCTGTCGATCGGCCGCCAGCTCTTCGTCAACAACCTGTCCGGCACGGTGTTCGGCCCGGCGAGCACCGTCTTCTACGACACGCTGCTGTCCTACCTCGAGCGCGGCCAGGACGTGATGCTGTGGCTGGGCCTGCTCCTGGCGGTCGCGGGGTGGTTCGCCGGGAGCACCACCTCCGGCGCCGCCGTACGACGCACCGTGGCGGGCGGTCTGGAGTCGGTGGGCTCGGCCCTCGCCCCGGGTCCGGTCGGTCGTGCCGGCACGTGGGTAGGGAGCAACGTGCGCTGGCTGCGCGTCGTGGTCGGCCTCGTCGGTGTCGTGGTGCTGCTCTGGGGGCTCGACGTCTCGCTCTCGCGCCTGGCGTGGTCGACCGTCCTGGTCGTGGTGGCGCTGGCCCTGCTCCAGGTCCTGGTCGGAGCCGGACGCGCGACCACCGGCCCCGGCGCGACCACGGGTCCGGCCGCGGACGACCAGGCGTCGGCCGACGCGGCCGCCGACGTCGACGCCCCCGTCCCGGTATGAGCGGCGACGGCCGGCGCGGCGAGAACGGGAGCATCGTCGTCCTGGACACTGACGTCACCGCCACGAGGGCCGGGTCGTAGGGATGGGCGCCGGCATCGGTGCGGTCCTCGGCGTCGCCGTCGGTGTCGCCATCAGCCCGGTGCCGATCATCGCGGTCATCCTGATGCTGATCTCGCAGCGCGCACGGGTCAACGGCACGGTCTTCCTGGTCGGCTGGGCTGCCGCGCTGGTGGCGCTCAGCTCGGTCGCCTACCTGCTGGCGGACCGCGGCAACGCCTCGTCCAGCGCCACCACCACCGACACGATCGCGTGGGGCAGGATCGTGGTCGGACTGCTGTTCCTCGGCCTGGCCCTGCGCAGCTGGCGGTCGCGACCCGCCCCGGGAGCCGACATGGAGATGCCCTCCTGGATGAGCGGCATCGACTCCTTCAGCCCGGGCAAGGCGCTCGGACTCGGTGTCGTCCTGGCCGGGGTGAACCCGAAGAACCTGATGCTCGCCGTCGCGGCCGGGTCGGCGCTGGCGGGTCTCGGGCTCTCCACGGGGGAGGTCGTCGGCTCGCTCGTGGTCTTCGTGGTCGTGGCCAGCCTCACCATCGCGGTGCCGGTGGGCTACTACCTCCTCGGTGGTGCGAGCGCCGCGGACCGTCTCGGCGTGACGAAGGGGTGGTTGACGCTGCACAACGATGCCGTGATGACCGTGCTGTTCCTCGTCCTGGGGGCCGACCTGGTCGCGCAGGGGCTGCCTCCGCTGGCGTGAGGGGGCAACCCGGGGCAACGGATCTCATCCGCCTCGGGTGAGGGCACGTCCGCGCGCCGCCGGTCTACTGACGACGCGGGGCAAGGGGTGCTGGCCACCCCGGCACCGGGACAGGACCCGGTGCCGCCCCCGCCCACTTCCAGGCACCTTTCGAGTAGGGGATGAACGATGGACTCAGTGACGACGGACTTCTGGGACGTGCTGCTGTGGAGCTTCTGGTTCTTCATCTGGATCGCCGCCTTCACGATCTGGTTCCGCTGCCTGTTCGACATGTTCAGCGACCACACGCTGAGCGGCTGGGCCAAGGCCGGGTGGGCGGTGCTGATGATCTTCGTGCCGTGGGTCGGCGCGCTCATCTACCTGATCGCGCGGGGACGTCACATGACCGAGCGGCAGGTGACGGCCGTGGCGCAGCAGCAGGCCGCCCAGGACGACTACATCAGGCGGGTCGCCCAGAGCTCGGCGGGTCCGGTGCAGAAGATCGGCGACGCCAAGCAGCTGCTCGACTCCGGAGCGATCGACCAGGCCGAGTTCGAGACCCTGAAGGCCCATGCCCTGGCGGGGTAGGACGACCCGACGCCGTCCGAGACGATGAGCGAGCCGCCGCGTCCCGACGGTGACCGCGGCCCGCCGGTCCGTGCCCGGGTGCGCCCGGCGCGCACGCTGCACTCCGAGCCCCTGTTCAGGATGCTGGGCCACACGTCCGTCGTCCTGTGCCTGCTGACGCTCGCCTACTTCCTCGTGCCGCTCCGGTTCGACTGGAACGAGGACTGGACCGTCGGCCGGCTGGTGGGCACGAGCACGGCGCTGGTCCTGGTCCTGGTGCAGCTGCGCCACCAGCTCCGACGCAGCCACCAGCTCCAGAGCGAGCGCTTCGCCCGCATCGAGTGGCTGCTGACGGTGCTCTACGCGCTCGTCCTGACGTTCGCGCTCGTCTACACCGTGCTCGCGACCAGGGACGCCGGCCAGTTCGTCGGTCTGGAGCAGCGCACCGACGGGCTCTACTTCTCGGTGACCGTGGTCTCCACGGTCGGCTTCGGCGACATCCATGCGCAGGCGACCGTGGCCCGACTGCTGGTCACCGTGCACATGCTCTTCAACCTCATCTACCTCGGCACGGCGCTCCGGGTGCTGACCGGGAGCGCCGCGGGGGAACCGCGGACCGAGTCACCCTCGCGGGATGAGGACGCTGCCTGCTGACCTGGCGAGCATGGGGAGCACCGCCGTAGACCCGAGGAGCTGCAGATGGCACGCGCTGACGAATCCCCCTGGGCACGGCTGGCGGCCCTCACCCTGGCTGCGGTGACGCTGGCGGTCCTGGTCCGCACCCTGCGCGGGGCGGGACACGTCGCCCTCGACGAGCTGCGCTACCGGGCGAGGGATCCCGACGTCGTGCTCAAGTGGGTCACGTGAGGCGCACTCACGCCGGGGACCGCACCTGATCGGGTCAGTGGCTGCTGAGCCGGCCGGTCAGACGACCGTGGCGCTCGGCGCTCGCCTCGTCGAGGCCGACGATCTCGACGGTCTTGCCCTTGCGCTCGTACTTGGTGATGATGGCGTCGAGCGAGGCGACGGTCGAGGCGTCCCAGACGTGGGAGTCGGTGAGGTCGATGACGACCTGCGCGGGGTCGTCGGCGTACTCGAACTGGGTGTAGAGGTCGTTGGAGGACGCGAAGAACAGCTCGCCGGTGACCCGGTAGACCGCGGTGCGGACGCCGTCGCGGTCCTCGACGACCTCGCGGTGGGTCTCGGTGAGGTGGGCGACGCGTCGGGCGAACAGGGTCATGGCGACCACGACGCCGACGACGACGCCGATGGCGAGGTTCTCGAGGGCGACGGTGACCACGACGGTGGCGAGCATGACGGTGGTCTCGGACTTGGGCATCCGGCGCAGGGTGGCGGGCCGGATCGAGTGCCAGTCGAAGGTGCCGACCGAGACCATGATCATGACCGCGACCAGTGCGGCCATCGGGATGAGGGCGACGACGTCGCCGAAGCCGACGACCAGGACGAGCAGGAAGACCCCGGCGAGGAACGTCGAGATGCGGGTGCGCGCGCCGGAGACCTTCACGTTGATCATCGTCTGTCCGATCATGGCGCAGCCACCCATGCCGCCGAAGAACCCGGTGATGACGTTGGCCGCCCCCTGGCCCCAGGACTCGCGGGTCTTGTCGGAGTGGGTGTCGGTGATGTCGTCGACGAGCTTGGCGGTGAGCAGGGACTCCAGGAGCCCGACGAGCGCCATCGCCACGGCGTACGGCGCGATGATCCGCAGGGTGTCGAGATCGAGTGGCACGTCAGGGACGAAGAGGGTCGGGAGGCTGTCGGGCAGCTCGCCCTCGTCGCCGACGTCGGGGAGGTTCAGCGCCGCCAGGAGCGTGAACCCGGTGAGAGCGACGATGGCGACCAGTGGTGCCGGGACGACCCTGGTGACGCGTGGCAGGCCGACGATGAGGGCGATGCCGACGGCGGTCATCGGGTAGACCAGCCACGGCACGTCGATCAGGTAGGGCACCTGGGCCAGGAAGATGAGGATGGCCAGGGCGTTGACGAAGCCGACCATGACCGAGCGTGGGATGAACCGCATGAGCTTGCCGAACCCGGCCAGGCCGAGCGCGACCTGCACGACGCCCCCGAGGAGCACGGTGGCGATCAGGTAGTCGTAGCCGTGGTCGCGCATCACCGGTGCGACGACCAGGGCGACGGCCCCGGTGGCGGCCGAGATCATCGCCGGGCGTCCACCGAGGAACGAGATGGAGACGGCCATCGTGAACGCGGCGAAGAGCCCGATGCGGGGGTCGACCCCGGCGATGATCGAGAACGAGATGGCTTCGGGGATCAGGGCGAGCGCGACCACGAGGCCGGCCAGCACCTCCGTGCGCAGCATCGTGGGGGACCGCAGCGCGTTGCGGACCGAGGGTTGCCGCTCAGCGGTCGGGGGCTGGGGGTCGGAGGGACGCGGGGACGTGGCGGTGCTCAAGGCTGGAGGCTCCGTTCGAGGGGCGTACGTCGTCCGGTCGGCCGGGACCGGACGGGACGGGGTGGGTCAGGAGGTGCATGCCACGATGCATGCGGGCCGACGCAGGTCGGCCGAAGTCTGAGGGCAACCCTACCCTTACGTGAGGGTAGAGTTGGAATCGGTCGACGGTGGGAGGGACGCACGTGCACAGCGACGGCGACAGCGGTGGGACACCGGTGCGGTCGATGCAGATCGGTGAGATCGCGCAGCGCACCGAGATGTCGCTGCGGACCCTGCGTCACTACGACGAGGTCGGCCTGCTGCGGCCCTCGGGGCGCAGCGAGGGCGGGTTCCGGCTCTACACCGAGGACGACCTCGACAAGCTCCTGGTCATCCGGCGGATGAAGCCGCTGGGCTTCACCCTCGACGAGATGGTCCAGGTGATGCGCCACATCGAGACGCTGCGGAGCACGTCGGACGACGCCGGTGCCACCGCTGGCACCGCTGCCCAGGCGGACGCCGCGGACGCACGCGCGCACCTCGCCGGCACGCTGGACGACGCCTACGCACGTCGCGACACGTTGCGGCGGCAGCTCGCGATGGCCGACGAGTTCATCGGCCTGCTCACCCAGCAGCTGCGGTAGCGACCGTCGTCCGGACGCCGTCCGGCTTCCGATCAGCCGGTGGGGGATCCGGTGCGGATCGTGCGTTCGACCAGCTCGGCGGGAAGCGCCCTGGTGCAGGAGAACCAGTCGAGGCAGTCGAGGTCGTCGTCGGTGGGGTCCACCCGGTCCTGGGCGGTCCCGCAGGAGAGCGGCCCCTGGGTGATCAGATCGTCGGTGGTCAACGGTCCTCGGCGGGTCGGTCGGGTCGGTCGGCGGCCGGCTGGGCCAGGTCGGCGAACTCGCAGAACGCGTCGTAGGCCCGCGGGCCGTAGATCGTGGCGGGTCCACCGTTCATCAAGAAGGTGACCCCGATCGCCTCGGCCGCCTCCTGCCTGGTCGCGCCCGCGCGGACGGCCGCCTGCGAGTGGGAGGCGATGCACCCGTCGCACCCCTCGACGACGCCGATGGCCAGGGCGATCAGCTCCTTGGTCCTGACGTCGAGCGCGCCGGGGGCGAAGGAGGCGCGGTGCAGCTCACCGAACCCCCGGTAGACCTCGGGGATGGCGTGCCGGAGCGTGCGGTGCAGCGGCGAGAGGTCGTCGAGGACGCGTCTGCCGTGCGCGCCGGTGTGGTCGGGAGCGACCATGGTGGTTCCTCTCGTGGGACGGGGCCGTGGGGCGGGTCGATCGGTGGGTCCGGCCGGGGCCTAGCGGTGTCCCTTCGCGGCCATCCGCAGGATGCGCAGGTTGAAGGACACGAACCGGGTGGCCTGGAACGGGACGTTGCTGCGCCGACGCAGGGTCGAGGCGGTCGGCAGCGGTGCGCCAGCCAGGTCGGCGACCGGCTGGGGCTCGACGGTCGGGCCCATGTCGTCGGTCAGGGCCTGGTCGGCACGGACGGGTTCGGAGGCGCTCTGGGGGGTCATGTCGATCACTCCGGGATGAGGTGCCAGCCCAGGCGGGCCTTGGCCTTGTGGATGAACAGGTAGTGGAGCATCAGCTTGACCCAGTGGCCGCTGAGCCCGATCTCGCCGCGGGTGTCGCGCAGGTCTCGCCCCGTCGTGTACCGCGCGTAGTCGGGCACGACGGGCATCATCGTCATCGAGGCGGCCGAGCCGTCGCGCATGCCGGCCCCGGCGGAGGCCACGCAGGCAGCGCCCATCCGCGCCATCGACGCGGTGTGGGCCGGTGCCCGGGACCCGTGCTTGATGCGGTCGGCGATGGTCAGCGCCGCCGTCTTGCCCATGACGCCCGACGGCATGCCGGTGCGCGGTGGGGACGGCGTGATCACCGTGCCGTTGGTGCTCTTGCGGGGACGGGAGATCTGGTGCGGGGGCGCGAACGCGATGCCGACGGCGAAGACGTTGTCGTAGCCCGGCGCCAGGTAGGTCGCCGGCCAGTCCGCGGCGCGCCAGTCCTCGTAGGGCTTGGGCGTGTAGTCGGCGTCGACCTTCATGAAGCCGCTGGGGGCGAACAGCTCGGCCGTGATGTCGGCCCCGTCGCGGTCGTAGGCCTTGAGCGGCACCCCGCCGAACGGCGGGAGCAGCATGGCGAAGTCGAAGTCCAGGCGGTGGTGGGTGCCGTCAAGGGTCTCGTAGTGCACGACGCCGGCCTCGACCCGCTCGACGTGGGCGCCCAGGATCGGCTCGACGCCGCGCTCGCGGAACAGCGAGGCGGCCCACAGGGCGCTCGAGGTCTCGAAGCCCTGGTCCTCGAAGGTCATGCCGTCGACGCCGAAGTCTCCCAGGGCTGCCTCGTTGGTGAGGTAGACCAGCCGGGCGAGGTCGCGGACCCCGGCCCGGCGCAGCTCGTGGTCGACGTTGAAGACGTACTCGAAGGCCGCGCCCTCGCAGGTGCAGGTCCCGTGGCCCATGCCGACGACCAGTGTCTGGGGGTGACCGTCGCGCATCCGGTCGATGCTCGCCCGCAGTGCTTCCGCGGCCTGGGTCGCGTGGTCGGCGGTGCAGACCGACACGGTGTGTCCGTCGGGGCCGAGCCCCTCGGTGGCCCCGAACCTCAGCTGGGGTCCGGTCGCGTTGATCAGGTAGTCGTAGCGGATCCGCTCCTTCAGGCCGTCGGTCGCCGCACCGGTGTGCACGACGTCGACGGCGCCCCGGGGGTCCGCGTCGTCGCCGTCGGGTCGGATCGCGACGGCCCTGGCCTGGCGGAAGGTGATGCGCTGGCGGGCGTAGACGGGGGCGAGGGGGAAGGTGACCTGCTTCTTCGACATCTGGCCGACCCCGACCCAGATGTTGGACGGGATCCAGTTCCACTGCGAGTTGGGCGAGACGACGGTCACGGTGTCGCCGCGTCCCAGCAGGCGCCGCAGGTGCAGTGCTGCGGTGTGTCCGGACACTCCTGCGCCGAGCACGACGACATCAGCCATGGGGGACTCCTTCGGGTCTGGTCCCACTGTGGGTGTCACGCCCGGGTGCGGCCCAGGGTCTTCAGCCACCTGTCGCCGGGACCAACCTCAGTGTCGTGCGGTCGCCACGCACCGGCGTACGACGTCGGCGACGCGGAGCACGGCGGGGGAGCGCTCGGCGGTGCGGGAGGCCAGCGCCAGGTCGATGGTGGGTGCGTCGGCGAGGTCGACGTAGGTGACGCCGTCGAGGCGCAGGCTGCGCACGGGCTCGGGCACCAGTGCCACCCCGAGGCCGGCCGCCACGAAGACGACGACGGTCGAGGTCTCGCCGACCTCGACGAGACCGGCCGGCTCGAACCCCGACCGCAGGCAGGCGGTGAGGACGCGTTGGTGCAGGGACGAACGGTCGCCCGAGGGGTGCGCCACGAAGGTCTCGCCCTCGAGCAGGGACAGGTCGATCGCGTCGTGTCCGGCCAGCGGGTGGGTGTCGGGGAGCACGGCGACCAGGCGCTCGGTGCGCAGCGGCGCGATCGTGAGGCCGTCAGGCGTCGAGGACCCGGGTCGGACGAGGGCGAGGTCGAGGCCCGCGCCGGACATGGCCGTCACCAGCGCGGGGCTGAGCAGCTCGCCGCGCAGGACGAGGTCGACGTCGGGGAGCTCGGCGCGCACGCGCTGGGCGACCTGGGGCAGGACGTCGTAGGTGGCGGTGCCGACGAAACCGATCGACACGCTGCCGGTGCGTCCCTCGGCGGTGGCGCGCATGTCGGCACTCGCGCGGTCGGCGGCCTCGAGGATCCCACGGGCGTGCTCGACGAACCGCCGACCGGCGTCGGTGATCGCGACCTGGCGGGTGGTGCGCTCGAAAAGGCGCACGCCGAGCTCGATCTCCAACCGGATCACCTGCTGGCTCAGGGCCGACTGGGCGACGTGCAGCCGTAAGGCGGCGCGGCCGAAGTGCTCCTCCTCGGCCACGGCGACGACGTAGCGCAGCACGCGCAGCTCCACCGTGCGATCCTATCGTCTGGAGCGATCAGTCGACCGTGAATAGGTATTGGACGCGATGAATCCTGCTGCCTAGGGTCGAGGGGTGCCCTCTGCCTACCTGTACGCCGCCGCCCGCACCCCCTTCGGCCGGTTCGGTGGCGCACTCGCCGACGTGCGCCCCGACGACCTCGCGGCCGTGGCCCTGTCCGGGGTGCTCGCTCAGGCGCCCGACCTCGACCCGGCGCGGATCGGTGACGTGGTGTGGGGCAACGCCAACGGCGCCGGCGAGGACAACCGCAACGTGGGCCGGATGGCCGTGCTGCTGGCCGGCCTGCCGACCTCGGTGCCGGCGACCACGGTCAACCGGCTGTGCGGCTCGTCGCTCGACGCCGCGATGATCGCCTCCCGCACCGTCGAGTCGGGCGATGCTGACGTGGTGGTCGCCGGTGGCGTGGAGTCGATGACCCGGGCGCCGTGGGTCCTTCCCAAGCCGTCGCGGGCGTTCCCCGCCGGCAACGTCACCGCCGTCTCGACGACGCTGGGCTGGCGGTTGGTCAACGACCGGATGCCGGCCGAGTGGACGGTCTCGCTCGGCGAGGCCAACGAGCTGCTGGGTGAGCGGTTCTCGATCTCGCGCGAGCGCCAGGACGAGTTCGCCGCCCGGTCCCACAACCTCGCCGCCGCCGCGTGGGACGCCGGCTTCTACGACGACCTGGTGGTGCCGGTGCCCGGCGTCGACCTGACCCGTGACGAGGGGATCCGTCCCGGGTCGAGCGCCGACAAGCTGGCCGGGCTCAAGCCGTCGTTCCGCGACAACGGCACGATCACCGCCGCCAACGCGTCCCCTCTCAACGACGGGGCCTCTGCGCTGCTGATCGCAGGCGAGAGCGCTGCTCTCGGCGTCGACCCGGTCGCCCGCATCGCCGGCCGTGGCGCACACGCCCTCGACCCGCAGGACTTCGGCTTCGCCCCCGTCGAGGCCGCCGGCAAGGCCCTGGCACGCGCGGGCATCACCTGGGCCGACGTGGGGGCCGTCGAGCTCAACGAGGCGTTCGCCGTGCAGTCGCTGGCCTGCGTGGACGCGTGGGCCGTCGAGGGGTTGAGCGACCCCGAGATCGTCAACGCCCGAGGCGGTGCGATCGCGATCGGCCACCCGCTCGGCGCGAGCGGTGCTCGCATCCTCGGCACCCTGGCCCACCGTCTGCACGAGGGCGGTGAGCGCTGGGGCGTCGCCGCGATCTGCATCGGCGTCGGTCAGGCCCTGGCCGTGGTCCTGGAGAACGTCTCGTGACGCTGGTGTGCGAGACCGCCGACGAGGCGGTCGCCGACGTCGAGGACGGCGCCACCGTCCTGGTAGGTGGGTTCGGCCCGGCCGGGATGCCCTTCGCGCTCATCGACGCCCTCATCCGCCAGGGTGCCCGCGACCTCGTCGTGGTGAGCAACAACGCCGGCAACGGCGACACCGGGATCGCCGCACTGCTGGCCCGGGGCAGGGTGCGCAAGGTCGTGTGCTCCTACCCCCGCCAGGTCGACTCGTGGGTCTTCGACGACCTCTACCGCGCCGGCCGCGTCGAGCTCGAGCTGGTGCCGCAGGGCAACCTCGCCGAGCGGATGCGCGCGGCCGGCGCCGGCATCGGCGCCTTCTACTGCCCCACCGGCGTCGGTACGCCGCTGGCCGAGGGCAAGGAGACCCGCGAGATCGACGGCCGCACCTACGTGCTCGAGATGCCGATCAAGGGCGACGTCGCGCTCATCGGTGCCCACCGGGCCGACCGTGCCGGCAACCTCGTCTACCGCCGGACCGCCCGCAACTTCGGCCCGGTGATGGCCACCGCCGCCCGCACCGTCGCCGCCCAGGTCCACGAGGTGGTCGACGTCGGGGGGATCGACCCGGAGGTCGTGGTCACCCCGGGCATCTACGTCGACCGCGTGGTCGTCTCATGAGCACCCCACGCACCAAGGAGGAGATCGCCGCCGCCATCGCGCGCGACATCCCCGCGGGCTCGTTCGTCAACCTCGGCATCGGCCAACCGACGCTGGTCGCCGACCACCTCGCCCCCGGCTCCGGGATCGTGCTGCACACCGAGAACGGCATGCTCGGCATGGGCCCGGCCGCCCGGGGCGGCCCGGACGACCCGATCGACCCCGACCTCACCAACGCCGGCAAGATCCCGGTCACTGCGCTGCCGGGGGCGTCGTTCTTCCACCAGGCCGACTCGTTCGCGATGATGCGCGGCGGTCACCTCGACGTCTGCGTGCTCGGCGCCTTCCAGGTCTCCCAGCACGGCGACCTCGCCAACTGGCACACGGGCGCGCCCGACGCGATCCCGGCCGTGGGCGGGGCGATGGACCTCGCCATCGGCGCCAAGCGGGTCTTCGTGATGATGACGCTGTTCGCCAAGGACGGCACCCCCAAGCTGGTGCCGTCGTGCACCTACCCGCTCACGGGGCTCGGCTGCGTCAGCCGTGTCTACACCGACGTCGCGACCTTCGAGGTCGGTCCGGACGGTGTCCGGGTGGTCGAGACCTACGGCGTCAGCCGCGACGAGCTGCGCCGACGGCTCGACGTCGAGCTCGGCTGACCCGGGGCGGGCCGCTGGTCTCCCGCACCAGCCGGAGACCGAGCCAGACCAGCACCAGGCCGACGACGGCGTACAGCGGGTGGAAGAAGCTGAGCTCGCGCAGGAACGCGAGCTCGACGGCGATCCAGCCCACCAGCAGCGCCCCCACCCCCACGGCGCACAACCCCGTACGCCGGTCGCTGCGGACCGCGAGGACCGTCAGCACGCCGTGGGGCAGGGCCACGACCAGACCGAGCGCGACGCCGCCGACCAGCGCGCTGCCCCACGGCAGGCGGGTGGTGAGCTCGGGACCCAGGCCGAGGAAGCCGGTGGCCAGCCCCCAGGACCCGACGAGCGCCGCCAGGGTGTTGAGCGCGGCGATCGTCGCGACGAGCACCATGCCGTGCCGCTCCTCGGACGGGGACCGTCGACCCATGACGTGCACTCCTCGTCCCTCGCTGCCTAGGTGCGGGTGGCCGGGACGGCGCGAGGGCGTGCGCCGCGCCACGCGACGACCAGCCCGGCCGACCACCCGGGGGCCCGGCCGCGGTCGGGAGGCGCCAGCGTGTCGATGTCGTGCCCGCTGACGGCCAGCAGCCACGCGGTGAGCGAGTTGGAGTTCCACATGTCCCCGGCGTGTTGGGTGTCGCGTCCCCACGTGGCGGCCGGGAAGTCCGGCAGCACGGCGAGCAGCCGCTGCGCCCGGGCGCGGTCGCAGCTCAGCCGTCGCGGGCTGTCCACGGCCTCGGCGGCATCGTCGATGGTGCCGTCGCGCCACCGGTGCACCTCGTAGCGGAACCACCGGGACCGCCCCAGCACGCCCAGCCCGACCGGGCCGCGCACGACGACCTCACGGCCGGGCCGCGCGCGGCTCCAGTCGGGGGTCATCTCGACGACCCAGCGCACCCCGTCGACCTGCACCTCGAGCGCCGAGTGAAACAGCGGTGCCCGGGGCCGGTGCTGACGCGCGGCACCGACCGCCTCGAAGACCCGGCCGCTGGCCCGCACCAGCGCGGAGCCGGGCCCCGCGCCGAGCGGCAGCCAGGTCAGGTCGACGTAGGACCGGTCCGCCGCACCGTCGTCGGGCGGGACGGTGGGCGGTGCTGCGGGCCGGTCGCGCTCGGGCACACGACGATGCTCGCTCCGCCACGACGGCGGCGACAGAGCCCGTCGGCGACGGTCACGGGACTTTGTGCCCGGGTGGGGTGGCCCGTCTGGTGCGGTGGCATGGCCCGGCGGTGCTATGGGCTCCTGCGTGGCCAGAGCGCACACTGCGGAGGTCGGCGAGGGGGGGAAACCATGTCGCTGTCGGATGCTATGCCTGGCGTGCCGGTGCTGAGGACCGTGCTGGTGGTCGACGACCACCGCACGGTCGCCGAGCTGCTCGCGCTCGCCCTGCGGGGCAACCCGCTGCTGAGCCGCGTGGAGAGCGCCCTCAGCGCCGAGGAGGCGCTGACCCGGCTGGCGTCGACGCCCGCCGACGTCGTGGTGATGGACTACCGCCTGGGCGACGCCGACGGCGTCGCCACGACCCGTCAGATCAGGCAGCGCTGGCCGGGGACGGTCGTGGTCATGCTCACGGCCTACCCCACGCGGGCGCTCATGGCGGACGCCGCCGCCGCGGGCGCCAGCGCCCTGCTCCCCAAGGACGGGGCGCTGTCCGACCTGATCGAGGTGCTGTGGACCGCGACCCCGGACAGGTTCACCGTGCCGCCCGCGCTCCTGCGCGTCCTGGTCGACCAGGAGTCGAAGCCGCACGTCAGTCCTCTCACCGGGCGCGAGCACGACGTCCTGGGCGCCCTCGCGCAGGGACACGACATCGGTGCGGTCAGCCGCCTGCTGGGCATCTCGGTGCACACGGGCCGAAGTCACGTGAAGTCGATCCTCGCCAAGCTCGAGGCACACACGCAGCTCGAGGCCGTCGCCGTGGCCCATCGGCACGGCCTGCTCGAGATGCGCGAGCACTGAGGTGCGCAGCGGGGTCACGCACCAGGTCGAGGAACGCGACCGGACCGACCTCTGGCGTGGGGGGTGCTGCCTGGCCCTGGTCCTGCTCGCGGGCCTGGCCGCGACGTGCGCGATGACCGTGGTGACGACCCGCGACCTCGCGGGTCGTGACGCCCGCGAGGACGCCCGTGCCCGTGCCGGGATGGTCGCGGCCGTGCTCGCCGCAGCAGAGTCTGCTGACCTCCGGCCGTTCCTGGAGCAGCTGATCCCTCCCGTGGCCCGGCTGCAGGCCGTCCGACACGTGGTCGTCTGGTCCGAGGACGGACGGGTCGTCTGGTCCGACCTGCACCACCTGGTCGGGCAGCACTTCGACCTGGCGGACGGGGTCGCCGACCTGTTCCGCGAGGGCGGGGCCCTCGTCGCGGGGGCGGCACCCGGCCGTGTCGAGCCCGCACCCGCGTCGGCGGGCTCGGAGACGACGTACGAGGTCTTCACGTCGGTCAGCACACGGGGCGGTGACCGCTACGTCCTCGAGGCCTACGTCGACGCGGGCTCTGTGGAGGACCACCGACGCGAGACGTTCACCGCACTGCTGCCGTTCGGTCTCATCGTGCTGGTGCTCGTCCTCGGAGCCTCGGTGGCCTCGGGGTGCACCCTCCTGCGGCACGTGCGCCGCCACCGCCTGGACCGTCTACGCCTGGTGAGCCGCTCGCTGCGCGTGGTGGAGCAGGAACGACGCGAGCTCGCCAGCCGGCTGCACGACGGCGTGGTGCAGGACCTGGCCGGCGTCCGCTACGCCCTGACCTCCGTCGCCCCGTTCGTCTCACCGAACGCGCCCGGGCGACCGCGCGAGACGCTCGACCGGGTGGTCACCGTGATCGCGGAGGAGATCGCCGACCTGCGCGGACTTCTCGGGCACCTGGTCGTGCCGGAGATGGAGTCGCGTGAGCTGGAGCAGGCCGTCCGGGCCCTCGTGCGTCACCTGGTGCCGTCCGAGGTCCGCTGCCGGGTCCGGGTCGAGGCCGAGGGCCTGTCGGCGGGCGCGGCGACGGCGGCCTACCGGATCTGTCGTGAGGGTGTGGTCAACGCCCTCAAGCACGGCCGTCCTGGTGGCGACATCGAGATCGAGGTCGTCGCCCTCGAGGGGTGCGCCAGGGTGGTCGTCACCAACGACGGCCTGGAGCCGCCGGCCTCGAGGCGGCCCGGTCACGGTCACGTGGGTCTCAGCCTGCTGCGGGACCTGGTGACGTCGCAGGGCGGCACCCTCGAGCTGGTGGGACGCGCCGAGGGTGGCGCGCGGCTCATCGCGTGCCTGCCGGGCGGCCTGCCGGCGCGGCAGGTGTGACCGGGAGGACCTCCGTCGGTGGCGCGGACCAGCGGGGGACGTGGCGGAGTCCGACCGGCGACGGCGGCCCTCCCGGCGCTGAGGGCACCCCAGCCCATGGAGATTGACACTTCAACCTTGTGGAAACCCCGTCCGGTGCGTTCCTCCCGCACCTGGGGGATACCGGGTCCCGCACCGAGGTGATGTGCCCGGGTCTGCGCCGACGCACGATGGAGCCTGGCGGAGGGACACCGCCGGATCGGGACATCTGGGGGAGACATGGCTGAGATCTGCCTGTTCGGCACGACACGAATCGTGACCGATGACGACGACGAGATCACCGAGCTCGGCGGCGTGAAGGGCCGCCAGCTCCTGGAGGTGCTGGCGCTGCACCACGGGCAGCCGGTGAGCAAGGACCACCTGGCCGAGGCCATCTGGGACGGGCGACCACCGACGACCTGGACCGCGACGCTCGAGAGCCATGTCTCCGTCGTACGCCGACGGCTCGCAGGCGCTGGCCTGGCCGGGGTGATCGCCACCGTCAGCCACGGCTACACGCTCAGCCGGGACGTCCCGGTCGACCTCTCCGTGCTCCGGTCGCGCATGGCTGGACACCAGGGTGACGGCGACGGGCACGTGGACTGCCTCGCGTGGCTCCCACGTGACGAGCTCCTGGCGAGCAGCCCGCACGCGTCCTTCGCCGTGACGCACCGGCAGCGCCTGACGCACGAGGTCGTCGCACACTGCCGCCGACTGGCGCGTCAGGCGCGGGCCGCCGGGCGCCTCGGTACGGCGGTGGAGCTCGCCCGGGTCGCGGAGACGGCGGACCCCTTCTCCGACACGACCCAGCAGCTCCTCATCGAGGTGCTCGCCGCGGCCGGGGACCCGGCCGCGGCGATGCATGCGTTCGCCGACTTCCGCGACCGCATGCACGACGAGCTCGGCGTCGAGCCCGGCGCGGGTACCTACCGCGCCTACCTCGCCGTGCTCTCCGACCACGACCACGGCACGAGCGGGTGGCAGTACGAACGAGGACTGCTCCAGCGGCTCCTGACCCAGACGACGCTCACCGCGGCAGCGGTGTCGTGACGCGGAGGCGGCTCAACGGCCGGTGACGACCCACCAGGCCACCAGGGCGGCGAGGGCGACCGATGCCGTCAGGGTGGCCACCCGCGACCGCGCGCGCTCGGGCAGGAGCGAGGTCACCACGCCCACGAGCACCAGCTCGGCGAACAGGCAGGCCAGGTCGAGCACACCGACCTCCTCGATCCGCGAACCGGGGTAGACGGGCACACCGTCGCCGACCCCGCCCGCGACCGGGAGGTGCTCCACGGCGTGGCCCGCGTCGTGCGGGGGCAGGAACGGCAGGTCGACCGTCCGGCTGGCGAGGTAGAGCAGGATCACGACGAGGTGGAGGACGACGACCGCGGTCAGGGTCGTGGTCCCACGCGCGGCGCGGCGTCCCCACAGCAGCAGGGCGAGGCCGACCTGCCCGAGACCGAGGGCGAGGAAGAGCAGGCCGAGCGTGCGCACCTCGCCCAGGTGCTCGGGCACCACCGCGAGGTGGATCGTGCCCGCGGCCAGGGCGGCACCGCCCCCGACCAGCGTCAGGTCCCGTTCCGTCGAGTGCGGTCCGCGCTGGCGGGTGAGGGTCCGTGCGTCCAGGCTGGTCACGACGACCTCACAGGTCGCCCTCGGGCAGGGGCTTGCCCGGGTCGGCGAAGGGATCGTGCGCGGCGACCTCGTCGTCGCGGATCTCGAACTGGGCCATCATGTCGTGGTCCTCGTGGACCAGGTTGTGGCAGTGGATCATGTACTTCCCGCGGCCCTTGTCGAACTTGATGAGCAACCGCACCGTCTCGTTCTCGCCGAGGTAGACCACGTCCTTGGCGCCGCGCTCCTGCGGTTGTGGGGCGCGACCGTTGCGACTGAGGACGCGGAAGTCGGTGAAGTGGATGTGGGCGGGGTGGTGCCACCCGCCGGAGAGGTTGCGGAGCACCCAGATCTCGACGTCGTCACGGTAGGGATCGGCCAGGACCTTGGTGAAGCCGCTGCGGACCACGTCGTCCCAGGTGGTGCCGTTGATCGTCCACCGACCTTTGGACCGGCCGAAGTCGAAGGTGCGGGTGCGGACGGCCGCGCTCTCGGGGACCGCCATGGTGGGCTGGTCGGGGAAGAGGACGGACGGCACCGAGTTGTGGTCGGTGGCGAAGGCGTCGCCGACGACGTCGAAGGCCATGACCTTGTCGGTGTTGACGTAGTTGACGTTGTTCTTGGGCGAGGTGTTGCGCAGCACGATCCGGGTGCCGGGCTTGTACTTCGCGAAGTCGATGACGACCTCGTAGCGCTCGGCGATGCCGTGCCGGAAGCCCGAGAGGACCTGGGGCCGAGTCATCAGGCCGCCGTCGGTCGCGACCACCGTCATCGGCGCACCGTTGCTCAACGACCACGCGTAGGAGCGGGAGATCGAGGCGTTGAGGATCCGGAACCGGTACTTGCGCCGCGCGACCTTCATCGCGGGCCACGGCCGCCCGTTGACCGTGATGACGTCGCCGTAGAAGCCGTCCCCGTCGTTGGTCGTGAAGAGCAGCGAACCGTCGGCGTTGAACATCCGGTCGCTGACGACGAGGGGCACGTCGTAGTCGCCCTGCGGCAGCGGCAGCGACCGCTCCAGGGGGTCCGACAGCAGGTACATGCCCGCCAGTCCCATGTAGACGTTCTCGGCGGTGTGGTGCAGGCCGTGGTCGTGGTACCAGAGGGTGCGTGCCGGCTGCCAGTTCGGGTAGCGGTAGTCCTTCCACTCGCCCGGGTTGCAGATGTCGCTGGCGTAGCCGTCGTACTCCGGGGTCGACGCCTGGCCGTGCAGGTGCACCGACGTCCAGGGGGTGTAGCTCAGGGTCGGGTGGCGGCTGGGGAGGTTGTTGACCTGTCGCACGACCGCCCTGCGGCCCTGCTCGACCCGGAACGTCGGGCCGGGCACGGAGCCGTTGTAACCCCACATCGGCGTCTGGTAGCCGGGCAGGATCTCGACGGTGGTCGGCTCCATCGACACCCGGAAATAGTCACTGGTCTCGTCGGAGCGCACCGGTGAGATCTCCGGCGGCACACTGAACGGCACGGTGAACGGCGCCGGGAGAGCACTGCTCGCGATCCGGTTGGCGTAGGCGGGTGACGGAGCGAGCAGGCGCTGGACCGGAAGGCCGATCGCCACTCCTCCCAGCGCAGACATCTTGATCAGGTCACGTCGTGACAACGTCATGGTGGGCCCCTCCTCGGGTCGGTCCTGCCGACGGTAGGAGCCGCGACCTTGCGGAAACGTCGTGGTCCGTGGGGCCTCGTGGCTCGCAAGGATTCCGCAAGGTGCGGCGCCCCACCCTGTCGCTGAACTCCGTATCCGAGTCTCGGGCAGAACCAGACGGGCATCTCATGAAACTGATCAGGAAGACGTGGACCGCGCGTCCACACGGTGCACGACTCTCGGCCGTCACCGCGCTGGTGGCGGCGGCGGGACTGTGCCTGGTGTCGCTGGCGCCGACCACGGCGGACGCGGTGTCCGCGACGCCGACCGCAGCCCCGCCCGTCGTCGGGTCCGGCTTCACGGTCACCCCAGGAGACCTGTCCTACATCCTCAAGCAGATCCGCATCGCGGAGCGCCACACGGCGACCCTGAGCCCGGCCAACCCGTGCGGGACGCTGGTCGGCAGCGCCGCCAACCAGGTCCCGGACCGGTTGACCGCCTACGGCCTGCGCACGGTCGACGGGTCCTGCAACAACCTCTTCCCGGGGCGTGAGACCTTCGCGGCGGCGGACCAGCCCTTCCCGCGGCTCACCAGCCCGCGCTTCCGCGACGCCGAGCCGGCGCCCGCAGGCTTCCCGGCCCAGGCGACGAGCTCCTACGCCCAGCACTCCGGATCCGTCTACGACTCGCAGCCGCGGACGGCCAGCAACCTGATCGTGGACCAGACCTCGACCAACCCGGCCGCGGTGGCGGCAGCGGAGTTCCCGGTCCGGACCCAGAACAACCCGGGCGTGCACCCCTGCACGACGGACCCCGACCTGTCGGTCGACCCGCCCGTGCTGGGCGTGCCGGACGGATGCGTCCCGTCCCACCAGACGCTCTTCATCCCCAACGTCACCACCGACGTGGGCCTGTCACCGCCGTACAACTCGCTGTTCACGTTCTTCGGTCAGTTCTTCGACCACGGCGTGGACCAGACGGTCAAGGGCGGGGGGACCGTCTTCGTCCCGTTGCGCGCCGACGACCCGCTGCGCACCCTCGGTCCGGACGGCAACCCGGCCACCCCGGACGCGGTGCCCGCCTCGCAGGCGTTCATGGTGCTCACCCGGGCCCAGAACCAGCCCGGCCCGGACGGCACCCTGGGCACCGACGACGACGTGACCGACGCCGACAACACCGACACGCCGTGGGTCGACCAGAGCCAGACCTACACCTCGCACCCGTCGCACCAGGTGTTCCTCCGCGAGTACGACCTCGTCGGCGGCCGGCCCGTCAACACCGGGCGCCTGCTGGGTGGCCTCGACGCCGGTCAGACCTACGCGGGGTCGCCCGACGGCCGCACCGGCATGGCGACCTGGGCCTCGACCAAGAAGCAGGCAGCCGACCGGCTCGGCCTGCTGCTCAGCGACCGTGACGTGACCGACGTCCCGATGCTCGCGACCGACCCGTACGGCCAGTTCATCCCCGGACCCGCGCGGGGGCTGCCGCAGTACGTCCTCACCGACGGCACCCTGCTCGAGGGGGACATCGCGGCGCCGGTGCCCGTGCCGGCCGACGTGCGCCACTTCCACGTGCCCTTCCTGACCGACATCGCGCACAACGCCGACCCGTCGCCCCAGGACCTGGACCACAACGGTTCCCCCGAGACCGTCCCGGTGCCCGACGACGACCTGACGCCGTCGGCCGACTTCGCGAGCCAGGCACCCGGCACCTACGACGACGAGATGCTCGACGCGCACTTCATCGCCGGTGACGGACGGGTCAACGAGAACATCGCTCTCACGACCATCCACCAGGTGTTCCACTCCGAGCACGACCGGTTGGTCGCCGACATCGAGAGCACCCTCGCGGCGCCCGGCAACGAGGCGCTCAGCGCCGCCTACCACGCCACCGACCAGACCACCTTCGGCTACGGCGACCGACTCTTCCAGGCGGCCCGCTTCGTCAACGAGATGGAGTACCAGCACATCGTGTTCGAGGACTTCGGGCGCAAGGTGCAGCCGGCCATCCGGCCCTTCCACGTCTACAGCCCGGACGTCGACCCGGCGATCCAGGCCGAGTTCGCCCACGCCGTCTACCGCTTCGGGCACTCGATGCTCGACGACACGGTGGTGCGCACCAACGGCGACGGCTCCGACAACACGCTCTCGCTGCTGGACGCGTTCCTCAACCCGCCGGCGTACCAGGACGGCGGCCCTGCCGGCGTCCTGACCCCTGAGCAGGCAGCGGGCAGCATCGTCATGGGCTCCTCGGACCAGATCGGCAACGAGCTCGACGAGTTCGTCACCGAGACCCTGCGCAACAACCTGCTGGGTCTGCCCCTCGACCTGGCGACCCTCAACATGGCCCGGGCCAGGGACGCCGGGGTGCCCTCGCTCAACGGCGTACGCCGCCAGATCCACGCCCAGACGAACGACGGCCAGCTCGCGCCGTACACGAGCTGGTCCGACTTCGGGCAGCACCTCAAGCACGCCGAGTCGCTGATCAACTTCGTCGCGACCTACGGGACGCACCCGACGATCGTCGACGCGACCACGTTGGCCGGCAAGCGGGCCGCCGCCAAGGCGATCGTCAACCCGGGTGCGGCCCCCGCCACCGATCCTGCCCTGGTCCCCGAGGACGCCGCGGCCTTCATGTTCGGCACGGACGCCTGGGCGGACACACCGGGCGGTCTCACGTCGACGGGTCTCGACGACGTCGACCTGTGGGTGGGCGGTCTCGCCGAGGTCACGAACCTGTTCGGGGGGCTGCTGGGCAGCACGTTCAACTACGTGTTCCAGGGTCAGATGGAGGCCCTGCAGGAGGGTGACCGGTTCTACTACCTGGGCCGTACTCCCGGCATGAACCTGCGTACCCAGCTCGAGGGCAACTCGTTCTCCGAGCTCATCCAGCGCAACACCGAGGGCACCAGCGCGCTGAAGGCCGACGCCTTCGGCACCGCCGACTGCCGCTTCCAGCTCGGCAACCTCGCCGGTACGCCGGCCGGTTACGCCAGCTTCGGCGCGACGGTCGCCGACGACACCAGCACGGCGGACTGTGACGAGAGCAAGGTCCTGCTGCGCCAGCCCAACGGCACCATCCAGTACCGCTCCACCAACACCGTCGACCCGCCCGGCATCAACGGCCAGGCCGTCTACAACGGCACGGCCGGTGTCGACCGGGTCAACGGCGGCAACGACAACGACACCTTCTGGGGCGGTCAGGGGGCCGACCGCATCGAGGGCAACGGTGGCGACGACGTCGCCCTGGGTGGCCTCGGCAACGACGTCATCACCGACCTGGGTGGGGCCGACGTGCTCAAGGGCGGTCCCGACAACGACGCCATCGACGGGGGGATCGGCGACGACATCTTCATGGGGGGTGACGGCCGTGACTTCGTCAACGGTGGGGCCAACGACAACGAGACGTTCGCCGGACCGGGCGACGACTTCGTCATCGCCGGGCAGGGTGCGGATGC
This sequence comes from Sphingomonas paucimobilis, assembly GCA_943371595.1. GTDB lineage: Bacteria > Actinomycetota > Actinomycetes > Propionibacteriales > Nocardioidaceae > Nocardioides. The sequence goes on along the minus strand of CALRVO020000002.1, from coordinate 2,397 downwards.
CGTCTTCGGCGACGGAGGTGACGACTGGATCCAGGGCGGGTCCGGTCAGGACCTCCTCATCGGCGACCACGCCGCGCCGTTCTTCGACGACCCGGCGGAGTCTGCGCCCGGCAACGACGTCTTCGTCGGCCAGGTGGGGGAGAACGACTACGACGCCGAGGGCGGCGACGACCTCATGAGCCAGAACGCCGCGGTGGACCGCAACGCGGGCGCCGGGGGCTTCGACTGGGCGTTCCACCAGTACGACACGGTGGGCGCCAACGACGACATGGCCATCAACAACTTCCTGGCCGGGGCGCCGATCCAGGTCGTGGTCAACCGGGACCGCTGGCAGGAGACCGAGGCCGACTCCGGCTCGGCCTTCGACGACGTCCTCCGCGGCACCACGGACGTGCCCGCAGCGATCGGGGGCGGCGGCTTCACCGGCTGCGACGTGCTCGACCAGGCCGGCGTCGACCGCATCGCAGGACTGGCGGCGATCATGCCGCAGCCGCTGACCGGTGACCCGGCTCCGGTGATCGCGGCCTCGGCCGCCGGGTCCTGCCCGATCAGGGGCCCGATCTGGGGCGAGGGCGACATCCTCCTCGGGGGCGCGGGGAACGACCTGATCGAGGGCCGCGCCGCCGACGACATCATCGACGGCGACCGCGCCCTCAGGGTCCGGATCTCCGTGCGGACGAACCCGGCCGACCCGGCCAGCGAGATCGGCACGACCGACCTCATGGAGCACGCCGCCACCAGCGGCACCTTCGGGCCCGGCACCGCCGGCGAGACGTTGCAGAAGGCGGTCTTCGACGGCGACGTCGACCCGGGCCACCTCGTCATCGTCCGCGAGATCGTCAGCCCGCCGGCGGCGGACGCCACCTCGGTGGACACCGCGGTGTTCTCGGGGGCGCGTGCTGGCTACACCGTCACCATCGCGGCCGGCAAGGTCACGGTGGTCGACACGGTCGGCACCGACGGGACCGACACCCTGCGCAACGTCGAGAAGCTCCGCTTCACCGACCAGACCCTCGACGTCGCCGCAGTGCCGAGCGCCCCGGTGATCGGCACGGCGACCGCCGGGACCAACTCTGCCACGGTCACCTGGACCCCCGGACCGGCCAACGGTGCGGGGCCCCTCAACCAGTTCCAGATCCTGGTCCAGGAGAACGGGGTCACGACACGCACGGTCACCGGCATCGCGCCGCTCGACACCTCACGGCAGGTCCTCAACCTCACCGTCGGGACGAGCTACACGTTTCGGGTCGTGGCCGTCAACGCCGTCGGGGCGAGCCAGCCCTCGGCATCGTCCAACGCGGTCGTCCCGACCGCGCCCACGCCTCCTCCTGCCCCGGCGCCGGTCGTCACCACGACCACACCGGCAGCCGGGGCGACGGGCGTGCCCATCGGTGCCAACCTCACGGCGACCTTCGACACGGCGGTGCTGGGAGCTGATGCCACCAACGTCACCCTGCGCACCAGCGCGAACGCCACCGTCGTGCCGGCCACGGTGACCTACGACGCCACCACTCGCGTCGTCACGCTCGACCCGACGGGCACCCTGTCGCCCCTGACGGGCTACACCCTGCAGCTGTCGGGAGCAGGACCGACAGGCATCCGGTCGACGGCAGGCACACCGTTGGTCACGCGCACCGTGGCCTTCACCACCGGTGTCGCCCCGGACGTGGTCGCTCCACGGATCACGGCCTCCGTCCCGACCAACAACGCGACGGGAGTCTCGCGCACGGCGAACCAGGTCGTGACCTTCAGCGAGCCGGTGCTGGGTCTGGCCGCGGCCACCGTCCAGCTCAGGAACGCCGCGACCGGTGGGGTCATCGCCGCGAGGGTCACCGTCAACGCGGCCCGCACCCAGGTGACCGTCAACCCGAACGGCTCCCTGGCGAGGCTCACGACGTTCCGGCTGACGCTGACCGGAGGGAGCGCGGCCATCAGGGACGCGGCCGGCAACCCGCTCGTCACGACCAGCATCCGCTTCGTGACGCGCCGCTAGGAGGCTGGACGAGCCTCGGCACGACCGGCCGGGCCACCCTCGTCAGGGTGGCCCGGCCGCTCGCCGTCGGCGACGGGCCGGACACCGGACGTCGCCGAGGCCGCGACGATCGGGACCAACGGCCCGGTGCCCAGGACCGGTCTGCGGCATAGCCTGAACGCCCACCGGGTCTTCGACAGGGGGTCTCACCGTGGCTGAGTTCGGCATCGACCTGGGTACCGCCAACACGGTGGTCTACCACCCCCGACGCGGCCTGGTGCTCGACGAGCCCTCCGTGATGGTCGTGCGCGCGGCAGAGGCCGGCTCCCGGCGGGTGCGACCGTTGCTGGTGGGCCGCGAGGCCCGTGACCTGATGGGCCGCTGCCCGGTGGGGCTCGCCGCGGTGCGACCCCTGCACGACGGCG
>CALRVO020000001.1:0-35833 GCA_943371595.1 Sphingomonas paucimobilis | reverse complement strand
TCGAGGTAGCCGGCGCCGGGCAGGGTCGTCACGGTGCCGTCGGCGCGGTGGTAGCTCGTGCCCTCGAGGTACGCCGCGCCGATGCCTGCCGTGGGCGGCGCCGGCGGGGTGTCGGGGATCGTGGGGTCGTCCACGGTCGGCGACGGCGTGCTGGTCGCCGCGGGGACCTCGGAGGCCCGGTTGCCGCCGGTGGTGTTGGCGGCGACGACCGCCACCGGGACGACGACCGCCGCGGCGGCGAGGATGCCGCCCGCGACGGCGGCGCGGCGCTTGCGTCGGATGCTCATGGCCCTGCCCTTCACGAGGTCGAGGGTCAGCGGGGCCTCGTGGAGGTCGCGGACGCGGCGGTCGAACTCGCTGGTCATCTCGCTCTCCCAGGGCTCGCTGTCGGGGTTGCTGCTGGTCTTGGGGTTGATCTCGTCGTTCATCAGGACTCCTCGATGGATCCGGGTCGCAGGTCGGCCGGCACGCGTTCGCGCAGGGCCGCGACGGCGCGGCTGCACTGCGACTTGACGGTGCCGACGCTGATGCCGAGGACGTCGGCGGTCTCGGCCTCGCTGAGCTGCTCGTAGAAGCGCAGGACCACGACGGCGCGCGCCTTGGGCGGCAGCGACTGCACGACCTCCCACAGCGCCGCGCCGCGGCCGTCGTCGTACTCGTCGACGTAGGCCGCGTCGGGCAGCGTGTCGATCGCGTGCTCGCGCTTCTTCCACGGCTTGCGCCACAACGAGTTGTTCTCGTTGACCATGATCCGGCGCACGTAGGCGTCGACCGCGTTGCGGTCGTGCACCTTGTCCCAGGCCAGGTAGAGCTTGGCCAGCGACGTCTGCAGCACGTCCTCGGCCGTGTGACGGTCGCCCGTCAGCAGGTACGCCGTCCGCAGCAGGCTGGGCTGCCGCGCGTGCAGGTAGTCCGTGAACTCGGCGTCCCTGGCACTCATGCCTCTAGTCTCCGGCCTCGCGCGGCTGTGGAGCTGCATCATCGGTTCCTCCTTCGGTCACGCCACCAAGACGCCATCGCCGTCGGGAAGGTTGCAATCGCGTCGAACCTCCCGCAACGGCTCACCCAGGTCGACTCCGCGGTGGTCGAGGAGGTCGCCCGCGACCGGCCCACCCGGGCCGACTCCACGGTGGTCGAGGAGGTCGCCCGCGACCGTCACGAGACCGATCCGACCGCAGCGGACGTGGGCGAGATGAGCTGTCCTTGCGGTGGAGTGGTCTCGTGACGGTTGCCAGGGCAACCTTCTCGACCACCGTGTGGTGGCGTTGGGCTGCTCGCCTGCGGGTCTAGCCGGCGCACCCAGGCCGACCGAACGGTGGTCGAGGAGGTCGCCCGCGACCGTCTCGAGACCGATCCGACCGCAACCGCGTGGCCAACTCGGCTTGCCCCTGCGGTGGTGGGTCTCGTGACGGTTGCCAGGGCAACCTCCTCGACCACCGTGGGGTGCGGTTGTGAGCAGCTCCTCGACCACCGTGTGGCGCGGTGGTGGGTGACCTCCTCGAGCACCGTGGGGTGCGGTCGGGGGCGACCTCCTCGACCACCGTCGGTCGACCCCGTGCCCCGGCCAACCGCCCATACGGTTGCATGGGTCCCGACACCCCCGCGTCCGAGATCGAGGAGCACCGCATGCAGCAGGTCCAGGCCGTCGTCGCGAAGGCCAAGGGAGCCCCCGTCGAGCTGGTCACCATCAACGTGCCCGACCCCGGACCGGGCGAGGCCGTGGTCAAGATCCAGGCGTGCGGGGTGTGCCACACCGACCTGCACTACCGCGAGGGCGGCATCAACGACGACTTCCCGTTCCTGCTCGGCCACGAGGCCTCGGGCATCGTCGAGGCCGTCGGCTCCGACGTGACGTCGGTGGAACCCGGCGACTTCGTGATCCTCAACTGGCGCGCCGTGTGCGGCGAGTGCCGGGCCTGCAACCGCGGCGAGCCGCAGTACTGCTTCAACACCCACAACGCGACCCAGAAGATGACGCTGGAGGACGGCACCGAGCTGAGCCCGGCGCTCGGCATCGGCGCGTTCGCCGAGAAGACCCTGGTCGCCGCGGGTCAGTGCACCAAGGTCGACCCGGACGCACGACCGGCGGCCGTCGGCCTGCTCGGGTGCGGCGTGATGGCCGGCATCGGCGCGGCGATCAACACCGGCAACGCCGGGCGTGGTCGCAGCATCGCGGTCATCGGGTGCGGCGGCGTGGGCGTGGCCGCGATCGCCGGGGCGGCCCTGGCCGGCTCCAGCCCGATCATCGCCGTCGACATCGACCCCAAGAAGCTCGAGACCGCCAAGAAGCTCGGCGCGACCCACACCGTCGACTCCAGCAAGGTCGACCCCGTTGAGGAGATCAAGCGCATCTGCGCCGAGACCTACCCCGGTGCCGAGGGTGCCGACGTCGTCGTCGAGGCCGTCGGGCGTCCCGAGACCTGGAAGCAGGCGTTCTACGCCCGTGACCTGGCCGGCACGGTCGTCCTGGTCGGCGTACCGACCCCCGACATGACGATCCCCGAGATCCCCCTGATCGACGTGTTCGGCCGCGGTGGGTCGCTGAAGTCGAGCTGGTACGGCGACTGCCTGCCGTCGCGCGACTTCCCGATGCTCGTCGACCTCTACCGTCAGGGTCGCCTCGACCTCGACGCGTTCGTCACCGAGGAGATCGGCATCGGCGACGTCGAGGCCGCCTTCGACCGGATGCACGGCGGCGACGTCCTGCGCTCGGTGGTCATCCTCTGATGGCGGGGACCGTGCGCGTCGACCACGCCGTCTCCAGCGGCACCTTCTCCCTCGACGGCGAGACCCACCAGGTCGACAACAACCTGTGGGTCGTCGGCGACGACACCGAGTGCGTCGTCATCGACGCCCCGCACTCCGTCGACGACATCCTGGCGCTGGTGGGGGAGCGCACGGTCAAGGCGATCGTGCTGACCCACGCCCACGACGACCACAGCCGTGTCGCGCCGGCGCTGCGTGAGCGGGTGGGTGCGCCGATCATGCTGCACCCCGACGACAAGCCGTTGTGGGAGCTGACCCACGGTGGTCCGGACGACGTCGACGCCCTGCTGTGGGACCTCGACCTCGCCGACGGCGTCACGGTCGACGTCGGCGGCACGACGCTGCAGGTGCTGCACACCCCGGGCCACGCGCCCGGCGCGATCTGCCTGTACGCCGCCGACCTGGGCTGCGTCTTCACCGGCGACACGCTCTTCAACGGCGGCCCGGGTGCCACCGGACGCAGCTTCAGCGACCGCCCCACGATCGAGGCCTCGATCCGGGCCAAGCTCCTCGCCCTGCCCGACGACACCGTGGTCCACACCGGCCACGGCGACGACACCACGATCGGCGCCGAGCGCGCCGGGCTGGGGGAGTAGTCGCACGCCAATCACCCCCACGGTGGAGGCGACCGTCTGGGACGTCGTGTTGTGATGTCGGTCTCCCCCCGCAGGTGTGAGGTGGCATGAACCAGGTCCGTACCGACTACTGGACCGCGCTCGAGTCCGGCGACCGTCTGGCCGCGCTCGAGGTCGTCAAGGCCGAGCGGGCCCGCGGACAGACGCCGACGCAGGTGATCGAGGAGCTCGTGGTGCCGGCCCAGGCCCGGATCGGCGAGCTCTGGCTCGCCGGCATCTGGGACGTGGAGCAGGAGGCCCGCGCCACCGAGATCAACGAGGGCCTGGTGCACTGGCTCGGCTCGTTCGCGCCGCCGCCCCGGCCCGACCGGCCCACCGTCGTGGTGGCCTGTGTCGAGCACGAACGGCACTCGCTGCCCGCGCTCGTGGTCGCCGAGGGCCTGACCTGGGCCGGCTTCCACGTCGTCTACCTCGGCAACGGCTCCGAACCCGACCGCCTGGTGCGAGAGGTCCTCGAGGCCCGGCCGCGCGCCGTCCTGTTCAGCGCGTCGTTGACCTCGTCGCTGGCCGGGCAGAAGCGTGTGTTCACCGAGATCCGCGCGACCGGCATCCCGGTGATCGTCGGCGGCAGTGCCTTCGGGGCCGACCCGGCGCGGGCCGAGGCCCTCGGCGCCACGGCGTACGCCGCCGACCTGGCGGCCGCGATGGAGCTCCTCGAGACCCTGCCCCTGTGGTTCGCCCCCGTCCAGGCGCCCGAGCGCACCCCGGCCGACGCCGAGGCCGAGTGGATCCTCGACCGGCGCCACGTGCTCACCGAGGGGGTCGTGGCCCGGCTCGTCGACCGTCTCGGGAGCGGCACCGCCCTCCCGCCCTGGTGGCCCGACCTGGTGTCGCACGTCGACCACGTCGTCGGCTGCGTGGCCGCCGCCGTGGAGACCGGCGACGAGACGATCGTCGTGGAGGTCCGCGACTGGCTCGGGCACGTCGTGGAGGCCCGCGGCGGTGACCGCGACGTCGTCACGGAGCTGTGGTCGCTGCTCTCGGTGCCGTTGCGCGGACACCCGTTGGCCCAGGCCTACCTGGCGGCCGCGCCGACCCCGGCGCCCACCCGGGCGGCCGTGCCGACCAACCCCTAGACGAAGGGCTCGACCAGCAGCGCGGTGCCCTCGCCGGCGACGCGGGTCATCACGATCGTGGCCTCGGCGTCGCCCTGCAGGGCCAGCCGCTTGCGCAGCTGCTCTGGGACGACGTCGACCCCGCGCTTCTTGATGGTCAACCGGCCCACGCCGCGCTCGCGCAGGGCCGCACGCAGCTGCTTCTCGCGGTAGGGGAGCTCCTCGAGCACCCGGTAGCCGCGCGCGAACGGCGTCCGGAACGAGGCGTCGGAGGTGACGTAGGCGATGTGCTCGTCGACGAGGCCGCCATCGACCCCGGCCGCGACCGCGGTGACGAGCCCGGCGCGGACCACCGCTCCGTCGGGCTCGTAGAGGTAGGCCCCGACCGCGCGCACCCCGACCGCGGCGGCACCGGGGTCGTCCTCGTCGGTGAGGGTGGCCAGGCCGCCGTCGCCGATGACGGTGGCCCGTCGTCCGACCGTGGCGAGCCGGCCCGCCCACAGTGCGGCCTCCTTGACCTCGCCGTGGTCGCTGACCCACTCGGCCTCGACCCCGTCGGGGACCAGGGCGTGGGGTATGCCGGGCGCGACCTTGACGCAGGCGTCGCGGGCCAGCAGCGTCTCGACGAACGACCACGACGGCGTCCAGTCCTCGACCCGGAACGTCCGCCCCGCGCCCGTACGCCGGGCCGGATCGGCGAACGCCACGTCGAAGACGCTCGTGTCGAGCGTGGTCGCGTCGGCCACGCTCACCGCGCCCGGCAGGCCGAGCGCCGCCAGGTTGGCCTCGGCCACCGCCACCCGCACGGGGTCGAGGTCGACGCCCACGCAGGTGATGCCTGCCTCGGCGGCCGCGACGAGGTCGCCACCGATGCCGCAGCCCAGGTCGATGAAGGTGTGGGTGTCGAAGGCCGTCAGTCGGCCGGCCCGGTGCCGCGCGACCGTCAGGCGGGTCGCCTGCTCGAGGCCGTCGGGGGTGAAGTACATCCGTGCGGCACTCGGCCCGAGCTTGACCTCGGCGCGACGCCGCAGGCCCACCTGCGTCAGCGCCGCCGCCACGTGGTCCGGTGTCGCCTGCCTCCGCAGCCGCGTCTGGACGGCGAGCTCGTCGGCCCCCGCAGCAGCGGTGGCGTCGGTCGCCGCGGCCAGCAGGGCCTGGCCGTCGTCGGTCAGCAGCCACCGGAAGGCGTCGAGGTCCATCCGGTGATCCTCGCAGGCGGCCCCTGTTTGCCGTGCGCCCCCACGAGGCAGGACGGTGGTGTGTCCTCACCACCGCGCCGAGTGCGCCTCGTGCTCCTCGTGTCGGTCCTCGTGCTGGTCGTGGCGGCGGTCGTCGTCGTCCGCCTGGTCCGTGACGACCGTCCGCGGGTCGCCGCGGGCACTGTCCTCGCCGGGCCCGACCGTGAGCGCGTCCTGGGCCTCACCTCCGACCTGCTGCTGCCGTTCACGGCCTACCGGGTCACCGTCGGACCGGCCCTCGAGGAGCTTCCGACGCCATGCTGCCTGGGCGAGCCCGCTGACCGACGGCCACCGCAGGACGGGAGCTTCGTCGGGGTCGAGGTGACGCTGGTGCCGGACGAGTCGCGGCCGTTCCCGTTGGCCGAGCCCGGGACGGCGCTCCCGACCCCGACCTTCGTCCTGGTTGTCGAGTCCACCGGCCTCGAGCCGACCCGCACCGAGTACCCGGTCGCCCTGCTCGGGGACGACTGGGACCCGGCCCGGTACGGCAAACAGCCGAGGCAGGCTTACGTGGCCGTCGACGGCACCCCTGACCTCGACGAGATGAGCCTGGAGGTCGACTACGACGGCGTCACCCAGGTCGTCAGCCCCGACCGCGACTCGGTCGACAGCGGCGACGCCGGCCAGCTGTCCTACTCCGACCGCGTCCCGCGCGAGGTGCCCTGCGGCGAGCTGCGCCTGCCGGCCGGGTTCGTCGTCGACCCCGGCACCCGACCCACGTGCACCTCGGGGCGCGAGCGGGTCGCCTACGTGGGGGGCCTGGGCTGGGCGCCGCCCGGCGACCTGTGGCTGGTGGTCACGACCTACCCCGACGTCTACGTGGGCGTCGACCGGCGGGTCGGGGGGCGCACCTACTCCTACCGCTCCGACTACTACTCCCAGGACGAGGCCACCGTCTCGACGCGGTTGGCCGGAGCGGCCCCGGTGGGCACCTGGCGCACCGACAGCGGCAACGTCGTCAGCGTCTTCGACCAGCCGACCGACGTGACCGCTCGTGCCCTGACCATCTCGACGACCTACGCCCTCGAGGCCGACGACGACGACCCGCGCCCGGTCGACGAGGTCACCCTGACCTGGCGGTCGTCGTTCTGAGGGTTTGGCCCGGTCGTGCCGGAGGCACGCCCCGAGGCATGCCCCGTCACCGGTTCCTCGCGGTCGCGACGACCGTCCTGCTGATCCCGCTCGCTGCCTGCACCCCCGGGGAGGACGACGACGCAGGCACGCCCGCGCCCCTCGGCGCGGTGGTCCCCACCCTGGGCTTCGAGATCGAGGGGCGGGCGTCATACGTCGTCGTGCCGGGCCGTCGCTACGACTTCCTCGTGTCGACGCCGCGCGACTCGCTGGGTTCCTCGGCCGCCTCCGACGCGGGCTACGACGCCGAGGTCGGCGACGGTCGTGCCGTCATCGGGGTGAGCTGGAGCCTCGACCTCGTGCCCGGCGAGGCCGGTCTCGCGATGGCCCCGCGCGACCTGCCGATCACGGCGACGCTCGTGGTCGACGGGGAGCGGAGCGACCTCGGCGACCTGCGTGCCGAGGGCGGCAACGGGGCCTACGTCGTGGTGCCCGACGACGTTGACGACGTGGGTCTCGAGGTCGAGTACGACGCGAAGACCCAGGTGCTCGACGATGTCTACGACCCCGTGACCCGTCGACCCTCCGGCCTCAACGCCCTCTACAACGACTCACCGGTGCTGGCCACGCCGTCCTGCCCGGACACCCCGCGCGACACCGACGGGCTCTTCTGGCCGGGCGCGCGCTGCACGGTCGGCATCACCTCCCCGGTGCTCTACTACGGCCCCGTCGGGTGGGCCCCCGCCGGCAGCGAGTGGGTCGTCGCCCGGGTCACGGTGTCGGGAGCCACCCTTGCCGGCGTCGACGTGCCCGGGGGCTACGTCTCCTACGACGTCACCGGCGGCGAGGCCCGGGTGACCCTCGACGGCCGAGAACCGGTGGAGGTCCTCCCTCTCGAGCAGGGTGAGCCCGCCGGGCTCGACGACGACGGCGACTGGCGGGGGGTGGCGGTCTTCCGGGTGGACGAGTCCGACACGCCGCGCGACCTGCTGATCACCCGGCGCTACCAGGCCGTCGCCGAGGACACCGACGAGGCGACCGCCGCGGGCCAGCCGCGGGTGCGCACCCTGCGCGACCGCGTCGTGGTCCCGGTGCCCTGAACCCCCGGGGTCTCTCTGGCACTCGAACGGGGGGAGTGCTAGTTTCGGTTCTGGCACTCTCGACCCGAGGGTGCCAGCGCTTGCGACGTACGACCCCCGCGACGGCGTACACCCGCAAGCCGCCCCCTGAGCCCACAGCAACACGGAAAGTGGAGGTCGACATCGTGTCGGTCAACATCAAGCCTCTCGAGGACCGGATCGTCGTCAAGCCCCTCGAGGCCGAGCAGACCACCGCCTCTGGCCTGGTCATCCCGGACACCGCCAAGGAGAAGCCCCAGGAGGGCGAGGTCGTGGCCGTCGGCCCCGGCCGCTCCAACGAGGACGGCGACGGCCGCATCCCCATGGACGTCGCTGTCGGCGACAAGGTCATCTACAGCAAGTACGGCGGCACCGAGGTCAAGTACTCCGGCGAGGAGTTCCTGATCCTCTCGGCGCGCGACGTCCTCGCGATCGTCTCCTGATCCCTCGGGCCGTGTGCCTGTGCCCGGTCCTGTGACCGCGGCCGGGCACACGGCCCGACCCCCTTTTCTCACACGTTCCAAGGAAGTAGCCAGATGCCCAAGATCCTGGAGTTCGACGAGAACGCCCGCCGTGCCCTCGAGCGCGGCGTCGACGCCCTCGCCAATGCCGTCAAGGTCACGCTCGGCCCCAAGGGCCGCTACGTCGTCCTCGACAAGAAGTGGGGCGCGCCGACCATCACCAACGACGGGGTGACCGTCGCTCGCGAGATCGAGCTCGACGACCCCTTCGAGAACCTCGGTGCCCAGCTCACCAAGGAGGTGGCCACCAAGACCAACGACATCGCGGGTGACGGCACCACCACCGCGACCGTCCTGGCTCAGGCTATGGTCCACGAGGGCCTGCGCGCCGTCGCGGCCGGCGCCAACCCGATGGGCCTCAAGCGCGGCATGGACCTCGCCGCCCAGGCCGTCAGCGACGCCCTGCTCGCCGCGGCCCGCGAGGTCGAGACCCGCGAGGACATGGCGTCCGTCGCGACGATCTCGAGCCGCGACAGCCACATCGGCGACCTGCTCGCCGACGCCTTCGACAAGGTCGGCAAGGACGGCGTGATCACCGTCGAGGAGTCCAACACCATGGGCACCGAGCTGGAGTTCACCGAGGGCATGCAGTTCGACAAGGGCTACATCAGCCAGTACTTCGTCACCGACCCCGAGCGCATGGAGGCCGTCCTCGACGACCCCTACATCCTGCTGCACCAGGGCAAGATCAGCTCGGTCGCCGACCTGCTGCCGCTGCTCGAGAAGGTCATCGCCGCCGGCAAGTCGCTCTTCATCCTCGCCGAGGACGTCGACGGCGAGGCGCTGTCGACCCTGGTGGTCAACAAGATCCGCGGCACGTTCAACGCCGTCGCGGTCAAGAGCCCGGCCTTCGGTGACCGCCGCAAGGCCATGATGCAGGACATCGCGACCCTCACCGGCGGCCAGATCGTGGCCCCCGAGGTCGGCCTCAAGCTCGACCAGGTCGGCCTCGACGTGCTCGGCACCGCCCGTCGCGTCGTGGTCACCAAGGACGACACCACCATCGTCGACGGTGCCGGCGACAGCGCCGAGGTCGAGGCCCGCGTTAACCAGATCAAGGCCGAGATCGACAACAGCGACTCCGACTGGGACCGCGAGAAGCTCCAGGAGCGCCTGGCCAAGCTCGCCGGCGGCGTCTGCGTCATCAAGGTCGGCGCGGCCACCGAGGTCGAGCTGAAGGAGAAGAAGCACCGCATCGAGGACGCCGTCTCCGCGACGCGCGCCGCGATCGAGGAGGGCATCGTCCCCGGCGGTGGCTCGGCCCTGATCCACGCCGTCTCCGTGCTCGACAAGGACCTCGGCCTCACCGGCGACGAGGCCTTCGGCGTCCGCGTGGTCCGCAAGGCCGCCGACGAGCCGCTGCGCTGGATCGCCGAGAACGGCGGCGTCAACGGCTACGTCGTGACCAGCAAGGTCCGCGAGCTCGGCCTCGGCAACGGCTACAACGCCGCCACCGAGGAGTACGGCGACCTGGTCGCCCAGGGCGTGCTCGACCCGGTCAAGGTCACCCGCTCGGCCCTGGTCAACGCGACCTCCATCGCCGCGATGCTGCTGACGACCGAGACCCTCGTTGTCGAGAAGCCCGAGGACGAGGACGACGCGGCCGCTGCCGGCGGCGGCCACGGTCACGGCCACGGTCACTGATCCGTCTGCACGACTCGCTCCACCCGTACGACTCGGCAGCCCGGTGCCTCGGCACCGGGCTGCCGTGCTTTTGCGGCGCAGGGTCCCTGGTTCGTGCCAGGGTGTCCCCGGTCAGCCCGTGAGCCTGGGGAGGGAGCGATGGACGACACCGTGGACGAGCCGCGCAGCCCGCGCCTGCTCATCGGGCTGCTCGTCGTGCTGCTCGTCGTGGTCGTCGCGACGTCGCTGGTGCTGGTGCACGACCGCCGTGACGCCGCCGGCATCCGTGAGCAGCGCCCGGCCGACATCGGCAACCCCGGCTGGACCGACGACAGTGCCGGGCGGGCCGTCGTGGCGGCCCGCACCGCGGCCACGACGTACTTCACCCTCGACCACCGCCGGATCAAGGCCGACATGCAGGCGATGCGCGCGCTGGGGACCCCCGGCTTCGTCGACGACTACGACGCGCGCGCCCGCGCGCTGGCCCGGCGGATCACCGCCCAGGACCTCGTGCTGTCGGCCGACCTGCCGCGCGACGGCACGGCCACCGAGTACCTGGTGACCGACCGTGCGGTCGTGCTGGTCTCGGTCGACGTCACCACCACCCGCGGCGGGGCCGAGGGTGTCACCCGCTACCGCACCCGGGTCGGGCTCGACCTGGTCGACGGCCGCTGGCTGGTCGCCGCCCTGGACGAGGTGGCCTGAGGTGGCGGGCACGCGTGACCGGAGGGTGTCGGTGCTGCTCGTGCTGGTCCTGCTGGGGTCGGCGCTCTCGGTGGTGCTCGCCCTGACCCGTCCCGGCCCCGACGCGGCCGGCATGCCCCCGGGCACGAGCGGAGCGGCCGGCTACGAGCCCGCGGACCTGCTCGGACCGGGCGGCGACGCCCTCGCCGCGGCGGTGGCGTCGCTCCCGGCGACCCTCAGCTACGACCACCGCGACCTCGACCGTTCGCTGGCCCGGGCCACCCGGGGCATGACGCCGGCCTACGCCAAGGTCTACACCCGCACCTTCGACCGCCGGGTCCGCCCGCTCGCGACGCGCGAGGAGTCGGTCGCCGAGGGCCGCGTCCGTGGCGCCGGCGTCGTGCGGACCGACGGTGACGCCACGGTGACGTGCCTGGTCTTCATCGACCAGGTCCAGGTCGTCCCGCGCCCCCGGCGCAAGGGTGCCGAGCCCCGGGTGCTGTCGAGCAACCGGGTGCGCGTCGACCTGGTGCTGCGCGACGGGCGCTGGCTGATCGACGCGATCCGCGCCGTCTGACGCCCGCCCGACGCCGCCCGGTCCGCGCCTTCGGTTCCACCCCGGAAACGCGCTGGACTCGCGACGGCAACCCGGTCCGGGCACGCTCGCGACCATGCTGTGGAGAGTGCGCGCGACCCTGCCGGACCGCCCCGGAGCCCTGGCGGCGCTGGCGCAGGAGTGCGGGGCCGCCGGGGTCAACATCGTGGGCTTCCAGGCCTTCCCGGACGCCGAGCAGGTGACCGACGAGCTGGTGGTGCGGACCCCCGACGGCTGGCAGTCCCGCGACCTGGTGATCCTGGTCGAGCGCGCCGGTGCGGGCGAGGTCGTCGCCAGCCGGTGCTCGCAGGACGCGCTGGTCGACCAGCCGACCCGCTACGTCGAGGCGGCGCGCTCGGTGCTGGCCCAGCCGGCGTCGTTCCCCGACGTCGTGGCGCACCTCTTCGACGCCGACGTGCGCCCGGGCGGGGAGCCGCAGGACGTGATGGAGATGAGCGTGGGAGAGGTGCTCGTGCAGGTCCGCCGCACCGCCCCCTTCACCGCGGTCGAGCGCGCGCGGGGCGCGGCGATGGCCGACCTGGTGGGCGACGTCCTGGGTCGCGAGCGGCCGGCGTTCGCGCCCTCGGGAGGGCGACGGATGGGCGGCGGCGCCGTCCCGGAGTACGTCGTCGACAGCAGCCGGGTGACCGCGCTCGCCGACGGGGTCGCGGTCGGCCACACCCACGTCGTCCCCACCGCCGACGAGCCCGCCGTCTTCACCCTCGACCTCGTGGTCGACGGGGCCTGGCAGCGGCGCGGCATCGGCACCAAGCTGCTCGGCGAGGGCGCGCGGGTGGCCAGCGGGCTGGGGGCCGACGAGGTCGTGCTCACCACCGCCCACGACAACCGCGCGGTGATGCCGATGGTGCTGGCCGCCGGCATGCGCGGCCGGATCCGGATGGCGGGGGAGACCCTCACTGTGCGGATCTCCGTCGCCGGGCTGCGGCGCCCACCGGCCGCAGGTACGCCGGGAGACGGGTGACCTGCGTCTCCGCGTAGGCTTGACTCGTGGAGGTCCCTGAGAAGTTCGCCGCCCTCGGTCTCACCTACGACGACGTCCTGCTGCTGCCGGGTCATTCCGACCTGGCGCCCGACGAGATCGACACGAGCACACGGCTGACCCGCGAGATCTCGATCAAGGTGCCGATCATCAGCGCCGCGATGGACACCGTCACCGAGTCGCGGATGGCGATCGCGATGGCTCGTCAGGGCGGACTCGGGGTGCTCCACCGCAACCTGTCCATCGAGGACCAGGCCTACCAGGTCGACCTGGTCAAGCGCACCCAGACCGGCATCATCTCCAACCCGGTCACCATCACCCCCGACCGGACGCTGGAGGACCTCGACCGGATCTGCGGCGAGTACCGGGTCTCCGGCCTGCCGGTCGTCGACACCGACAACCACCTCATCGGCATCTGCACCAACCGCGACCTGCGCTTCACCCCCGTCGCCGAGTGGGCCACCACCAAGGTCGACGAGGTGATGACCCCGATGCCGCTGATCACCGGACCGGTCGGCATCTCCCGCGAGGACGCCACCCTGCTGCTGCGCCGGCACAAGCGTGAGCGGCTCCCGCTGGTCGACGAGCAGGGCCGCCTCGCGGGTCTGATCACCGTCAAGGACTTCGTCAAGGGCGAGCAGTTCCCCCTGGCCTCCAACGACGCCCACGGCCGGCTCATGGTCGGCGCGGCGATCGGCTACTTCGGCGACGCCTGGCAGCGCGCCACGACCCTGGTCGAGGCGGGCGTCGACGTGCTCGTCGCCGACACCGCCCACGGCAACGTGCGGATGCTCCTCGAGATGGTGCGACGCCTCAAGACCGACCCCGCGACCCGGCACGTGCAGGTCATCGGCGGCAACGTCGCGACCCGCGAGGGCGCCCAGGCGTTCGTCGACGCCGGCGCCGACGCGGTCAAGGTCGGCGTGGGGCCCGGCTCGATCTGCACCACCCGCGTCGTCACCGGCGTCGGCGTGCCCCAGGTCACCGCGGTCTACGAGGCCTCGCTGGCGTGCAAGCCCGCGGGCGTGCCGGTCATCGCCGACGGCGGCATGAAGTACTCCGGCGAGATCGCCAAGGCGTTGGTCGCCGGCGCCGACTCGGTCATGGTCGGCTCCCTGCTCGCCGGCTGCGAGGAGTCGCCCGGCGACCTGGTCTTCATGAACGGCAAGCAGTTCAAGGCCTACCGCGGCATGGGCTCGCTCGGGGCCATGTCGAGCCGCGGCAAGAAGTCCTACTCCAAGGACCGCTACTTCCAGGCCGAGGTCGCCAGCGACGACAAGATCGTGCCCGAGGGCATCGAGGGCCAGGTCGCCTACCGCGGCCCGCTCGAGGCCGTCGCCCACCAGCTGATCGGTGGGCTGACCCAGTCGATGTTCTACGTCGGCGCCCGCACCGTCCCCGAGCTGCAGGACAAGGGCCGGTTCGTGCGCATCACCTCGGCCTCGCTCAAGGAGAGCCACCCCCACGGCGTGCAGATGACCGTCGAGGCGCCCAACTACACCGGCATGTGACCCGAGCCCTACGATCGCGACCGTGAGCGAGGTCGTCATCTACACCGACGGGGCCTGCGAGCCCAACCCGGGACCCGGCGGCTGGGGCGCCTACCTGCGCGCCGGAGCGCACGAGAAGGACCTCTGCGGCGGCGAGGCCGAGACGACGACCAACAACCGCATGGAGCTGATGGCGCCGATCATGGCGCTCGAGACGCTCACCCGGCGCTCGGTCGTGCAGCTCTACACCGACAGCGTCTACGTGCGCAGCGGCATCACCCAGTGGGTCGTCAACTGGCAGCGCAACGGCTGGCGCACCTCCGCCAAGCAGCCGGTCAAGAACGTCGACCTGTGGCAGCGCCTCGTCACCGCCTGCGCCGAGCACGACGTCGACTGGCACTGGGTCAAGGGCCACGCCGGCAACGAGGGCAACGAGCGTGCCGACCGGCTGGCCACGCGCGGACTGCGCCAGGCCGTGGCCGCCGCCGCACGCTGACCGGTCGGGCGCATGGAAGACTGTGGGCCATGACCGAGATCCAGATCGGCCAGGCCAAGCGCGGCCGCCGGGCCTACTCCTTCGACGACATCGCGATCGTGCCCTCGCGGCGCACGCGTGACCCCGAGGAGGTCAGCACCGACTGGCAGATCGACGCCTACCGCTTCTCGTTGCCGGTGCTCGCCGCGCCCATGGACTCGGTGATGTCGCCGGCCACCGCGATCGCGCTGGGCCGCCACGGCGGGCTCGGGGTGCTCAACCTCGAGGGACTCTGGACGAGGTACGACGACCCCAGCGACCTGCTGGCCGAGGTGGCGGGCCTCGAGGGCATCGACGCGACGGCCCGGATGCAGGAGATCTACACCGAGCCGGTCAAGCCCGAGCTCATCGCCGAGCGGCTGCGCGAGGTGCGCGACGCCGGGGTGACGGTCGCGGGCTCGCTCTCGCCGCAGCGCACCAAGGAGTTCGCCAAGGTCGTCGTCGACGCCGGCGTCGACATGTTCGTCATCCGCGGCACGACCGTGAGCGCCGAGCACGTCTCGAGCCAGGCCGAGCCGCTCAACCTCAAGGAGTTCATCTACGAGCTCGACGTCCCGGTGATCGTCGGCGGGTGCGCCACCCACCAGGCCGCGCTGCACCTGATGCGCACCGGTGCGGCCGGCGTCCTCGTCGGCTTCGGTGGGGGAGCGGCCCACACCACGCGCACGGTCCTGGGCGTCGCGGTCCCGATGGCCAGCGCCGTCGCCGACGTCGCCGCCGCGCGGCGCGACTACCTCGACGAGTCCGGCGGGCGCTACGTCCACGTCATCGCCGACGGCTCCATCGGCACCTCCGGAGACCTGGCCAAGGCCATCGCCTGCGGCGCCGACGCCGTCATGGTCGGCTCGCCCTTCGCCCGCGCCACCGACGCGCCCGGGCACGGCTTCCACTGGGGTGCCGAGGCCCACCACGAGGCGCTGCCGCGCGGCCGGCGCGTCCGGCTCGACCAGGTCGGCACCCTCGAGGAGATCCTGTTCGGTCCCTCCCGCGTCGCCGACGGCACCATGAACCTCATCGGCGCGCTGCGGCGCTCCATGGCGACCACGGGCTACACCGAGCTCAAGGAGTTCCAGCGGGTCGAGGTCGTCGTCGAGTAGGTCTGCCAGACTGGCCTCATGACACGGCACCTCGTGCTCCCGCCTCCGGTCGCCTGACCGGAGCGCGCACCGACGCCCCGACGCTCCGGACGAGCCCTGCCCCGACTCCTCCGAAGGCTGTGTCATGCCTGTCCACCCCTCCGTCCGCGCTCGCCCGCGCGCCCGCACGGGCCTGCTCCAGATCTGTCTCGCCGGTGCCCTGTGGGGCACCGGCGGTCTCGCCGTGCAGGTCGTGCGCGAGCACGCGCCGCTGTCGGCCCTGACCATCAGCGGCTACCGCACCGGCATCGCCGCCCTGGTGCTGGTGGTCGTCGCCCTCGCCTGCCGTCGCCTCGACGCCGTCCGCCGGCTGGTGCGCGCCGACCCCTGGCGGGTCGCGCTGGTCGGCGTGTGCACCGCGGCCTACCAGGCGCTCTACTTCGCCTCGGTCGTGCTCGTCGGGGTCACCGTCTCGACCGTCGTGAGCCTCGGGCTGGCTCCCGTGCTGCTGGTGGCGCGTGACGCCGTCGTGGCCCGTGGTCGCCCGGCCGGCGTGGGACCCACCGCGGTCGCCCTGGTCGGGCTGCTGCTCGTCAGCGGCACCGCCGGGCTGGGGGAGACCGGCCCGTCACCGCTGCTCGGGGTGCTCGCCGCGCTCGCCTCCGGGTCGGCGTACGCCGCCGCGACGGCGCTCGGTGAGCCGCTGGCCCGGCGTACCGACCCCCTGGCCCTCACGACGGCGACCACGCTCGTCGGTGCCGCGGGTCTGGTGCCGGTCGCGCTGCTGCTCGGGGGACCCGCGACCACCTCCGACCCGGTCGCCCTCGCGACGCTGGTCTACCTCGGGGCGCTCACGTTCGCGCTCGCCTACGCGTTGCTCTACGCCGGGCTGCGCACGACCTCGAGCTCGGCCGCGGTCGTCGCGACCCTCGTGGAGCCGGTGACCGCCGGGCTGGTGGCGACGGTGTTCCTCGGCGAGCGGTTGGGCGTGGCCGGCGTGGTCGGGATGGTGCTGGTACTCACCGCGATCGGGTCCCTCGGGCGGCGGACCGTCACCGTTCCACCAGGCCCGGCGTCGGTCCCAGGGCGTTGACCGCCTCGCGGACCGAGTCGCGGGCCGCGAGCAGACGGGCGCGGTCGCCACGTCCCTGCGCCAGGGCGCGCACGACGCGCTGGACGCGGATCGGTCCACCGTCGCCGTAGACGTTCCACGTCGTCGGGACGTAGGCCGCCGACCGCACCGCGAACCGGCCGTCGGCACGCTCGGCGAAGCTGAAGCGCACGGTGATGCCCTCGTAGGCATCGGTGCGGAACGTCTCCTGCTGGGCGATCGCGTTGCCCATCCCGTAGACGACCCACGTGCCGTGGACGCGGGTGATCGGCTGCACGACGTGGGCGTGCTCGCCGAGCACCAGGTCGACGTCGGGGGAGCGCGTCAGCCGGTCGACGAGGGCGACCTGCTCGGCGCTGGGCAGGTGGTCGTACTCGGCGCCGCCGTGCAGGTTGACGACGACGACGTCGGCACCGGCCGCGCGGGCTGCGTGGGCCTGCGCCAGCAGGTTGTCCGCGTCCCACAGCGACACCGACCAGGGCCGACCCTGCGGCAGCGGGAACCCGTTGAGGCCGTAGGTGCCCGCGACCAGCCCCACGCGCACGCCCTCGTCGGTGGTCAGCACGACCGGCCGCCGGCGCTCGGCGGGGCTGCGGAAGGTGCCGACGTGCGCGACGCCCTGGCGGGCGAGCAGGTCGGCGGTGTGCCTGAGCCCCTCCCAGCCCTGGTCGACGCTGTGGTTGGACGCGGTCGTGCAGGCGTCGAATCCCGTGCGCGCGATCCAGGACGCGACCTCGGGCGGCGCGGCGAAGACCGGATAGCTCTGCAGGGGCCGTCCCGGCAGGGCGAACGGCACCTCCTCGTGGCAGATCGCGACGTCGGCCCCCCTCACCAGCGGCCGGAGGGCGGCGAACATCGGGTCGAAGTCGTACGGCGTGCGCCCGGTCGTCGCGGCGTCCGCCGCGGCGCTCAGCCAGACCGTGTCGTGCCAGAGGAGGTCGCCGCCCATGACGATGCTGACCTCGCGCGGCCGGCGTGCGGGCGGTTCCGGTGGTGGCGTGGGCGCCGGGCTGGTCCCGGCCAGCACCGCGCGCACCACCGGGGGCGCCGCGACCTGGGGGCCCGGGACGCTGGTGGCGGCGACCACCGCGCACAGGAGCAGGACGGCGCCGGCCAGCAGCCGTGGTGAGGTCACGCGGGGGAGACGCGCAGAGCGGGGTCGGGGTTGTCCCGACCCCGGGGTCAGCCCACCCGGGCCGCCGCCGCGTCGAGCGCGGCGCGGCACCCGGCCCAGGTGCGGCGTACGACGTCGGCGACCGGCTCGACGCTCTCGATGCGGGCCGAGACCTGACCGGTGTTGGCGACGCTGGCGTCCATGTCGCCCTCGAAGTAGAGGTCGGTGATGCGGCCCAGCAGCTTGGCGTCGTGCTCGGTGCGCGCGGTCAGCTCGTTGCGCAGCACCCGCATCGTCGGGTTGCCCGGCACGCTCAGCAGCACGGTCGCGTCGTCGCCGGCGCCGACGATCGCGTCCTTGAAGTGCTGGTGGACGCCGGCCTCGTGGGTCGCGAGCATCCGGGTGCCCATCTGGACGCCGTCGGCGCCGAGCACGAGGGCGGCGGCCATCGAGGTGGCGTCGCAGATGCCGCCGGCGGCGATCAGCGGGAGGTCGACGTGCTGGGCGACCAGGGGCAGCAGCACGAGCGTCGAGGCGCTGAGGGCGCCCTTGAAGCCGCCCCCCTCGACCCCTTCGACGACGAGCCCGTCGACCCCGGCGTCGCGGGCCTTCTGGGCCCCGCGCAGGTTGCCGACGACGTGCAGGACGATGATGCCGGCGTCGTGCAGCCGGTCGGTGAACAGCGCGGGGTCGCCGGCCGACGTCGTGACCACCGGCACCTGCGCCTCGGCGAGCACGTCGACGATGGACGGGTCGCGCTTCCAGCCCTGGATCATCAGGTTGGCGGCGTAGGGCTTGGAGGTGAGGTCGCGCATTCGCGCCAGGTCGGCGCGCCCCTCGTCGGTCAGCGACTCGACCACCCCGAGCCCCCCGGCCTCCGAGACCGCGGCGGCGAGTCCGGCACGGGCGATGAACGTCATCGGCGCCTGGACGATGGGGATCTCGATGCCGAGCAGGTCCTGGATGCGGTTGGCCACCGCTGCAGGGTAGTGGGGCGGCTTACGACGGGCGGTCGGGCACGGCCTCGTCCAGCATCCGCAGGCCCTGCGCCTCGAACGCCGTGTCGCCGACGCGGTGCGCCCAGCACGCCGTCCCGACGGCCTCCCGCACGCGCTGGCGCCACCACGCCCCCGGCTCCCGCGGGTCGGAGCCGTAGCCGGTGAGGAAGGCGGTCTCCAGCGCCGGGTCGCGGCGGAAGTCCTGGGCGGCCAGCCGGGCCAGGTCGGACGCCGCCGTGCGCAGGTCGGCGCGGCCGAGGTCGATCACCCGGACCGTGCCGGCGTCGTCGACCACCCAGTTGCGCGGTTGCCAGTCGCCGTGGGTGGGCACCAGCGTCGCCGGCGGCGTCGGCCAGGCGGCGATCTCGGAGCGCAGCAGCGCCTCGGTGTCCGCTGCGATGCGGTGGGGCTCGTCCAGCCAGCGCAGGGCGCGTGCGTTCTCGCGCGCCTCGTGGTCGGCGTCCTCGACGGCGAGCTGCGCGTGCAGCACGGCCAGCAGGACCCCGGCCCGGTGGTAGGTCGACGGAGCTGCCTGGGCCGGCGTGCCCTCGACCAGCTGGCCCGGCAGCCACGTCGTCACCAGCAGCCGGGCCTCGAGGTCGGCGCCGACCAGGGTGGCGGCGTGACCGGTCGCGCGCCACGGCCCCAGCCACTCGCGGTGGGCGCGCACCTCGCGGGCCAGGTGGCCGTCGGTCGGCCCCGAGGCCTTGACGGCGTAGGACGTCCCGTCGCAGTCGACCTCGAGGACGACCCGGTCCACCTGGCCCCAGCTGTGGTCCCGCACCACGGTCGAGCCGGGGAGCCAGTGCTCGAGGAGGTCGCGCTGACGCGGGGTGAGGCCGGGCACGGCTGGATCCTAAGGTGGACCGCGTGGAACACGAGCTGACCGGCATCTGGCTCGGCGCCCTCGACGGCACGACCTGGTGGGAGCAGGACGCCGACGAGCCGGCGTACGCCGCGAGCCTGGTCAAGGTGCCGCTGGCGACCGCCGCCGAGGCGCTCGACCTCGACACCGCGGTGCTGGTGCACGACGACTTCGAGTCCGCCGTCGGCGGACGCTTCACGATCGTGCGCGAGGACGACCAGGACGACGCCACGTGGGACGCGCTCGGCACGACCGAGACGCTGCGCGAGCTGCGCCGCCGAGCGATCGTCGAGTCGAGCAACATCGCGACCAACCTGCTGCTCGAGCAGGTCGGGGTGCCGGCGGTGCAGCGGGTGCTGGCCGACGCCGGGGTCAGCGGCCGCACGCGGTTCAGCCGCGGCATCGGCGACCTGGCCGGCCGCGAGGCGGGGCTGGCCAACGAGGTCACCGCGCGTGACCTCGGCCGGGTGCTGGCCCACACGCCGTACGCCGTGGAGGAGGTCATGCTCGGCCAGCGCTACCGCGACGGCATCCCGGCAGGCCTGCCGGCCGGCACCCTCGTCGCCAACAAGACCGGGTGGGTCGACGGCATCACCCACGACATGGCGATCGTGCGGCCGTCGGCCGAGCAGGGCGGTGCGCCGTTCGCACTGGTCGTCCTGACCCGCTCCGACGAGACCAACGAGGCGGCCGAACGCCGGATCGCCGTGATCGCGACCGAGGCCTGGGAGCGGCGCCGATGACCTCGTCCACCGTCGTCGAGGTGCGCACCCGGCGACTCAGCGTGCCGTTGCACACGCCGTTCGTCACCGCGCTGCGCTCCACGTCGACCGTCGAGACGGTCCTCGTCGAGGTCGTCGACAGCGACGGGGTCGTCGGGTGGGGCGAGGCGCCGCAGGTCTGGCAGGTGACCGGCGACTCGCTCGCCGGGTCGCAGGCCTGTCTCGAGGGCCCGTTGCGCGACGCGCTCGTCGGTCGTCCCGCCGACCCTCGCGAGAGCGCTGCTCTCGTGCAGCGGGCCGTGGTCGGCAACCGGTCGGCCAAGATGGCCGCCGACGTCGCGCTGCACGACCTCGCCGCTCGCCGCTGCGGGCTCACGCTGGCCCAGCACCTCGCGGCCCACGAGGGCACCAGCGAGCTCGCCGCGACCCAGGTGCGCACCGACGTGACCCTCGCCGCGGGTTCGCCGGCCGAGCTCGCGGCGGCGGCCCTCGCCCGGGTCGCTGACGGCTTCGCCACGCTCAAGCTCAAGGTCGGCACCGACGCCACGACCGACGTCGCGCGGGTGCTCGCGGTGCGCGCTGCGGTCGGCCCCGCTGTGGCGCTGCGCCTCGACGCCAACCAGGGGTGGGACGCCTTCGAGGCCGTCCGCGTGATCAGTGCTCTCGAAGCGGCGGGAGCCGACGTCGAGCTGGTCGAGCAGCCCGTCCCCGCGCATGACCTGATCGGTCTGGCCTACGTCACCGCCCACGTCGAGACCCCGGTGATGGCCGACGAGTCGCTGTTCACGCTCGAGGACCTCGTCGAGGTCATCCGGCTCGACGCGGCCGACCTGGTCAACGTCAAGCTCGCCAAGTGCGGTGGCCTCACGCCCGCGCTCGAGCTCCTCGACGTCGCCGACCGGCACGGGTTCGGCACGTTCGTGGGCTCGATGATGGAGTCCCACCTCGGGGTCGGCGCGGCCGCCTCGCTCGTCGCCGCCGTCGGCACCTCGAGCCTGCCCGACCTCGACGCCGCGTGGTGGTCGGTGGCGTCGCCCTTCGCCGGCGGACCGTCGTACGACGGCGACCGGCTCGTCCTGTCCCACCAGCCCGGCCTGGGCATCGAAGGAGTGCACTGATGAGAGCGATCCGCGTCACCGGCGTCCACGCAGCCCCCGACGAGAGCGCCGAGCAGGTCACCCAGCTGCTCGTGGGCGAGCACGTCGAGGTGCAGGCCCGTGAGGGTGACTGGCTCAAGGTCGTCGCGCCGACCCAGTGGTCGTCGAAGGACCCCGTGGGCTATCCGGGCTGGGCGCGTGCGACCGACCTGGCGCTCGACGAGGACAGCGTCGTGGCGATCGCCCGCACCTACCTCGGCACGCCCTACGTCTGGGGTGGCCTGACCCACGACGGCATCGACTGCTCCGGCCTGGTGCACGCCAGCTTCCGCGCGGTCGGGCTCGCGGTGCCGCGCGACGCCTCCGACCAGGCCGACCGCTGCGAGCCCGTCGCGCTGGGCAACGAGCGCCCGGGCGACCTGTGGTTCTTCGCCCAGGACGGCCCCGGCACCCGGATCACCCACGTGGGGTTCTGGACCGGGCCCGACACCCTGCTGCACGCGCCCGACTCGGGCCCGCGGCGCTACGTCGTGGAGGAGACGCTGCCCGACGAGCGTCGGCCCACCCTGGTGGCGGCCGGCCGCTTCTGAGCGCCATCCCGGTGGCCCGGTCACACCTGCCGCGGCCCGCACGTCACAGAGGAGACGGAGCAGGGATGAAAGGGTGCCGACCATGGACCAGACGGACCAGACCGACCAGTTCGAGGCCGAGCGGCCGCGACTGGTGGGGATCGCGAGCCGTGTGCTCGGCGATCACGCCGAGGCCGAGGACGTCGTGCAACAGGCGTGGCTGCGGATGCACCGCACCGACACCCGGATCGAGAGCCTGCCGGCCTGGCTGACGACGGTGACCACGCGGCTGTGCCTCGACCGGCTGCGCTCGCGCACCCCGGTGCCGGTCGACGAGGTCGAGCCGGACGACACGGCCCCGGACCCGGCCGACGACGTCGCCCTCGCCGACACCGTCGGGGTCGCCCTGCACGTCGTGCTCGACCGGCTGTCACCCCGCGAGCGGGTGGCCTTCGTCCTGCACGACAGCTTCGGCTTCGAGTTCCCCACGATCGCGGCGGTTCTCGACACCACACCGATGGCCGCCCGCAAGCTCGCCTCCCGGGCGCGCGCCAAGGTCGCCCAGCCCCACCCGGAGGACCGGCTGGCCGACTGGGAGGTGGTCGACGCCTTCATGGCCGCCGCCCGCGAGGGCGACTTCGACCGGCTGCTCCGCCTGCTCGCGCCCGACGCCGTGGTGGCCGCCGACGAGGCCGCCGTCCTGGCGGGCACCCCAGCGTCGATCGAGGGTCACGACCAGGTCGCGACGTTCTTCAACGGCAGCGCCACCTCGGCGCTCGCCGTCTTCGTCGACGACCGCCCCGGCAGTGCGTGGTTCCACCGCGGCGCGGCCAAGGTCGTCTTCGACTTCACCGTCGACCACGGCCGGGTGGTCGCGATCACCTTCCGGGCCGCCCCGGAGGTCCTCGCCCGCGTCGTACGCCGCGACGGCGACGTGGCCCGCGGCTGAGCCGGTCACACCGCGGCCCCGCCGATCGTCAGCACAGCAGGACAGCATCCACACCCAGGAGGAGACGACATGAAGACCATGACCTGCCGGGCCCTCGGCGGCCCCTGCGACCTCGCGCACCGCGGCGAGAGCGCCGACGACGTCATCAACGCCCAGGACCAGCACCTGAAGGCGGCCGAGAAGGCTGGCGACGCCTCCCACCAGGAGGCCCGTGACGCGATGAAGGGCCGCTGGCGGCACCCCAAGCGCGCGATGGGGTGGTACCGCGGCACCAAGCAGGCCTTCGCCGACCTGCCCGACGACTGACCCCCACACTCAGGCCGGGGCGGGCGCCTCGGGGAGCTCGACGGTGAAGCTGGCCCCGCCGGTCGGCGCGGTCGTGTAGTCGATGGTGCCGTCGTTGGCCGCCAGCAGGTCGCGCACGATGTAGAGCCCGAGCCCGCTGCCCCGCCGCAGGCCGTCGCGGGCCTCTGTCGACCGGCTGAACCGGTCGAACAGGTGGGGCACGAAGTCCGGCGGGACCCCGGGGCCGTCGTCTGCGACCGTGAGGACCACCCGCCCGCGGCGGGCGGTCGCCGAGACGGTGACCCGGTCGCCGCCGTACTTCACGGCGTTGGTCAGCAGGTTGGTCAGCACCTGCTGGAGCTGCACGGGGTCGACCCAGGCCGTGACGTCGTCCACGGCCGAGGTGTCGGTGGACGACGGGTGGGCAGCGAGGGTGTGGACGACGCCCGTGAGGCAGTCGCGCACCGACACCGCTCGCGGCGCGGGGACCACCTGCCCTGCGTCGAGCGCCGTCGCGGCGAGCACGTTGTCGAGCATCTCGGTCATCGCACGGGCTCCGGCCACGATCCGGGAGGCGTGCTCACGGACCTCCTCCATGTGTGGGCCGGGGACGCCCTCGAGGAGCTCGGCGAACCCGAGCATCACCGCCGCAGGCGTGCGCAGGTCGTGGGCCAGCATCCCGGTGAGGTCCTGCAGCGCCTGGTGCGCCCGCTTGGTGTCGGTGACGTCCTGGATCTGGGAGATGAAGTGGAGCGGCGACCCGTCGATGTCGCGGACCAGGGACACCGACAGCAGGACCCACACGGTGCGCCCGGACTTGGTGAAGTAGCGCTTCTCGATCTGGTAGGACCCGATGTCGCCGTCGACGAGTCGGTGGAGGTGCTCGAGGTCGAGGTCGAGGTCGTCGGGGTGGGTGATGTCCTGGAAGGTCATGCCGAGGAGCTCGTCCTCGGAGTACCCGGTCAACCGGGTGAGTGCCGCGTTGACCTCGCGCCAGGTGCCGTCGAGCTCCACGATCGCCTTGCCGATGGGGGCGTGCTCGAAGATCAGCTGGTTCTGCTGGAGCGACTCCCGCAGCGCCTGCTCCGACCGACGCGCCTCGGTCACGTCGACGGTGACCCCGAGACCGGCGACGACGCCGCCCGCGGTGTCGAGCACCGGAGCGAGTCGCTGGGAGTAGATCCGTCCCTCGTAGGCGATGTCGCGCACGGTCGAGGCACCGCTCAGGGCGGCGCGGTAGAAGGGCTCGATCACCGACGCCGTCTCGTCGGGGAAGACCTCGAAGATCGTGCGGCCCTCGATCAGCTCGCGCGACAGGCCGACGTCGGCGAGACCGTGGCCGCCGGCCGAGAGGTAGCGCAGGTCGTGGTCGAAGGAGAACAGCGCGCCCTGGGGGAAGGAGCACATCAGGGGATGGTCGCCCGCACGCCGGAGCACGTCGACGACGTCGTCCGGTTCCGAGGTCTTCCCGGACCGATCGGACCGTGCCCTGGTGCGCATGACTGCCCTCCGGTTGATCCCCTCGGCACCAACCGTAGGTTTCGACCGGGTCCGTGCGGCACGTCCTGCCGCGAGTCGGGCCCTTCGTCAGGACTTTTCGGGACCTTGGTCCCGACGACCCCCGTGCTCGGGTCGGGCGGTCAGGTGACGCTGGAGCCGTGGCGCACGACGACCCGTCCGGCCGTGACCTCCCACCGCTGGTCGAGGCGCACGTTCTCGAGCAGCCGACGGTCGTGGGAGACCAGCAGCAGGGCGCCGTCGTAGGACTCCAGGGCCTGCTCGAGCTGCTCGATCGCCGGCAGGTCGAGGTGGTTGGTGGGCTCGTCCAGCACCAGCAGGTTGACCCCGCGGGCCTGCAGCAGCGCCATCGCGGCGCGGGTGCGCTCGCCGGGGGAGAGCCGGCCCACCAGGCTGGCGACCTGGTCGGCCTTGAGGCCGAACTTGGCCAGCAGGGTGCGCACCTGCGCCTGCGTCCACTCCGGTACGACGCCCTCGAAGGCCTCGCCGAGCGGCTGGTCGTTGGCCAGCCCGGTCCGCGCCTGGTCGATGACGCCGACCGCGACCGACGACCCGAGGGCGGCCGTGCCCGAGTCGGGCCGGTCGTCGCCGAGCAGCAGCCGCAGCAGGGTCGTCTTGCCGGCGCCGTTGGGCCCGGTGATGCCGATCCGCTCGCGCGCGTTGACCTGCAGCGACACCGGTCCGAGGGTGAAGTCGCCGAGGTGTCGGGTCGCCGCGTTGAGGGTGGCCACGACCGAGCTCGACCGGGGCGCCGCGGCGATGTCGAACTGCAGCACCCACTCCTTGCGCGGCTCCTCGACCTCGTCGAGCCGGGCGATCCGCGACTCCATCTGGCGCACCTTCTGGGCCTGCTTCTCCGACGACTCGGTGGCGGCCTTGCGTCGGATCTTGTCGTTGTCGGGGCTCTTCCTCATCGCGTTGCGCACGCCCTGCGAGCTCCACTCGCGCTGGGTACGGGCCCGCGACACGAGGTCGGCGCGGGTGTCGGCGTACTCCTCGTAGGCCTCGCGCGCGTGCCGCCGCGCGACCTCGCGCTCCTCGAGGAACGCGTCGTAGCCCCCGTCGTAGACGGTGACCTGGTGCTGGGCGAGGTCGAGCTCGACGATGCGGGTCACGCAGCGCGCGAGGAACTCGCGGTCGTGCGACACCAGCACCACGCCGCCGCGCAGGCCCTGCACGAAGGCCTCGAGTCGGGCGAGCCCGTCGAGGTCGAGGTCGTTGGTGGGCTCGTCGAGCAGCACCACGTCGAAGCGGCTCAGCAGCAGGGCGGCCAGCGCCACCCGCGCCGCCTGCCCGCCCGAGAGCGAGGTCATCAGGGCCTCGGCCCCCACGTCGAGGCCGAGGTCGGCCAGCACCGTCCCGGTGCGGTCCTCGAGGTCGGCGGCCCCGCTGGCCATCCAGCGGTCGAAGGCGACGGCGTAGGCGTCGTCGGCGCCGGGCGCGCCCGAGCCGTGGGCAGCGGCCGTCGACTCCATCGCCGCGGTCGCCTCGGCCGCGCCGGTGCGGCGGGCCAGGTAGCCCGCGACGGACTCGCCGACGACCCGCTCGTGCTCCTGGGGCAGCCACCCGACGAACGCGTCGCTGGGCGCAGTGGTGACCGTGCCGTCCATCGGCGCGCCCTCGCCGGCGAGCAGGCGCAGCAGCGTGGACTTGCCCGCGCCGTTGGCACCGACCACGCCCACCACGTCGCCCGGGGCGACGGTGAGGTCGAGCGCCTCGAACAGCACGCGGTGGCCGTGCCCGCCGGACAGGTTCTTCGCGACGAGGGTTGCGGTCACGGGTCGATCGTAGTGATCGACGCCCGGCTGGTCGCCGGCCCACCGTGGGACCACATCGAGCGATCGCGCGATCCTGCACGGGAATGGGGCCGAGACCGGTGCAGGACCGAGCGATCGCGCGATCCTGCACGGGGCGTGGTCGTTCCCGCTCGCTCAGCCGACGTCGACGTACGCCCGCTCGAGGATCGCGTCGAGGTCGAGCCCCGGCGGCAGGGTGCCGAGCGCGCCACCCCAGTCACGGGCCAGCCGCGAGGCGCAGAAGGCGTCAGCCACGGCGTGCGGCGCGTGCTGCACGAGCAGCGAGCCCTGCAGCACCAGCGCCAGCTGCTCGACGACGCGGCGGGCACGCAGCTCGAGCTCGGTGGCGTCGGAGAGCTCCTTCTTGACCAGTGCGACGGCGTCGTCGAGGCGGTGGTCGGCGCCGGCGGCGAGCTCGACCTCGGTGAAGAACCGCTCCACCGACTCCGGCTCGCGGCCCATGGCGCGCAGCGCGTCGAGGGCGGCGACGTTGCCCGAGCCCTCCCAGATCGAGAGCAGCGGCAGCTCGCGGTAGATCCGTGGCATCCCCGACTCCTCGACGTAGCCGTTGCCGCCCAGGCACTCCATCGCCTCCCCGGCGTGGGCGGGGCCGCGCTTGCAGACCCAGTACTTCGAGACCGCCAGGCCCAGGCGGCGGAACGACGCCTCCTCGAGGTCGCCGCGCACCGCGCGGTCGGTCGCACCGGCCAGGCGCATCGCGACGGTGGTCGCGGCCTCGGACTCGACGACGAGGTCGGCGAGCACGTTCCTCATCAGCGGCTGGTCGACCAGGCGGCGGCCGAACGCCGAGCGGTGCCGGGCGTGGTGGGTGGCCAGCACGGTGGCCAGGCGCATGCCGGAGGCCGTGCCGAGGGTGCAGTCGAGGCGGGTCATGTTGACCATCTCCACGATGGTGCGCACGCCGCGGCCCTCGTCGCCGACCAGCCAGCCCACCGCGTCGTCGTACTCGATCTCGGAGGAGGCGTTGGACTTGTTGCCGAGCTTGTCCTTGAGCCGCATCAGCCGCATCGGGTTGAGCGTGCCGTCGGGCAGCACCCGCGGCACCAGGAAGCACGACAGACCGGTGTCGGTCTGGGCCAGGGACAGGAACAGGTCGGACATCGGAGCCGAGGTGAACCACTTGTGCCCGGTCAGTCGCCACGACCCGTCGGGCTGCGGCACGGCCCGGGTCGTGTTGGCACGGACGTCGGAGCCGCCCTGCTTCTCGGTCATCGACATCCCGGCGATCAGCCCGGCCTTGCCGGTCGGCACGCGCAGCCCCGGGTCGTAGGTGCGCGAGGTGAGCAGCGGCTCGTACGTCGCGGCCAGGTCGGGCGCCGCGCGCAGGGCCGGGACGACGGCGTAGGTCATCGAGATGGGGCACCCGTGGCCGGCGTCGACGTTCCAGGCCAGGAACTTGGCGGCGCGGGCGACGTGGGCGCCGGGACGCTCGTCGGCCCACGGGGCGCCGTGCAGCCCGTGCTCGACCGCGGTGGTCATCAGCTGGTGGTAGGCCGGGACGTAGTCGACCTCGTCGACGCGGTGGCCGTAGCGGTCGTGGGTGCGCAGCACCGGTGGCACCCGCTCGGCGAGCCGTCCCTGCTCCTGCGCCTCCTCGGTGCCGGCGAGCCGGCCGAGCGCGTGGATCTCGTCGAGCGCCCACCCCGCCCCCTCGCGCTCGACCGCCGCGAGCAGCGCGGGGTCCTGGGCGGTGTCGTGGCCGACGAGCGGCGGGACCTGGTTGGTGACCTCGTGCGTGGTGCTCATGGCGTGGCTCCGATCGATCGGGTGAGGAAGGCGGTGAGGTGGTCGGTGGTCGAGCCGTCAGTGGTCGAGCCGTTGGCGGTCGAGCCGTTGGCGGTCGAGCCGGTCGAGACCCCCGCGTGCAGGGGGACCACGAGCGCCTCGGCCATCGCCCCGACGACGCCGGCCGCCGAGACCTGGGCGTCCTGGGCAGGCAGCTCGCCGCGCGCGACCGCGTCGGCGATGAGCGCGGCGAAGATGTCGCGGTAGGCACGCCGGTAGGCGAGGCGCTCGGCCTCGACCTGCGGGTCGACGGGCTCGGCGATCAGGGCGTAGGCCAGGCGCGGCGACCGGAGCGCGCGGCCGGCGAAGGTCCTGACGGCCCGGCCGAGCCGCTCGCCCACCGGCCCGGGCCCGGTGACCGCGGCGGTGACCGCGTCGACCTCGCGCTGCGTCGCGACGCGGAACACCTCGGCGAACAGCGCGCCCTTGTCGGGGAAGTGGCGGTAGACGGTGCCGGTCGCCACGCCCGCCTCGGCGGCGACGAGCGCGACCGAGCACCCGGCGTACCCGCGCTCGGCGACGAGCGCGTGCGCGGCGTGCACGATCGCGGTGCGGGTGGCGTCGAGCCGCTCCTGCACGGCGGGGGTACGGCGGTAGGGCACCGAACAAGTGAACTCCGGTTCATTCCTTGGCGCAAGAGGGCGGGCACTACCGTCACCCCGGTGACGAACAACGCGGAGGTCCCCGGCAACGGTCCCGGCCCGTTCTCGCAGCTCCTGGGCTTCCGGCTGGTCAGGGCCACCGAGGACGGCGCCGTGATCGAGGCCGATCCTGCGGCCGAGCACTGCAACGGCGGCGGCATCCTGCACGGCGGCTACCTCAGCGCGCTCCTCGACAGCGCCACGGGCTGGGCCGTCCACGCCCGGCTGCCTCCCGGCGTGCCGGCGCCGCACGTGCAGCTCACCGTCCAGTACGTCCGCGCCGCGACCCCGGGCACCACCCTGGTCTGTGCCGCGCGCTGCGTCAGCGCCGGCCGCCGGATCGCGTCGGCCGAGGCCGAGATCCACCAGGCCGGACGCCTGGTCGCGCGCGCCGTCACCAGCCACGCGGTGCTCGCCTGAGCGGGCCGGCCCTCCCGGTCAGGGACAGGGGTTCGGGCTGCCCTGCTCCTCGGTGCCCGCGCACGTGCCGTAACGGTCGAGCAGCGCGCGGAAGCGGCGCACGGTGTCGGGGGAGGGGCGCTCGCGGCGGTGCGTGGGCGCGAGGAGGTTCTTGATCATGCCCGGGTCGCGGTAGAACTCGCGGAACGCCACGGCACCGTCGGCGTCGTACCACTCGACGTAGGCCTGGCGGCCCTGCTTGACCACCCGCCACGAGTCGAGGTGGGAGACCAGTGGGCCCGACTCGCGGCGCGAGGGTCCGCTGTTCTCGTTGTAGAACTCGGCGAAGACGTGGTCGCGGCGGTGGTCGCTGAGCAGGGAGTGCCCGTCGAGCACGTGACCGGGCGTGACGCCGAGGACGTCGTAGAGGGTCGGGGCGATGTCGATCAGCGCGACCGGCTTCTTGTCGACCGCCGGCGCGCGGCCGGGGAACCACGCGAGCATCGGGATGTTGGTGGCGGCCGGGTAGGGGATGGACTTGCCCTCCCAGTTGTCCTGGCCGCGGTCGGTGTAGCCGTTGTCGCTGGTGAAGATGATCGCGGTCTGGTCGAGCACGCCGGCGTCCTCGAGGCGCTCGAAGGTGCGGGCGATCTGGTCGTCGACGTCGTAGAGCGCGCGCACGCGGGCCGTGAAGAGCCGGTGGTAGTAGGTGCGGGAGAAGCGGGCGCCGCGGAAGATCCTGAGCTTGTCGGACGCGTCGACCTCCGGGGCGTAGCGGAAGCGCGGCACCGGGCTGTCGGCGTGCTTGGCGGAGACGTAGGGGAGGTCGGCGGCGCTCGCCCCGACACCCTGCTTGTGCGGGGCGAAGAAGGCGTCGTAGACGAAGAACGGGTCACCGGACGCGAGCTTGTCGTCGAGGTAGGCGTCGAGCAGGGCGCCGTTGGTCTCGGTCGTGGTGAGCCCGTCGGTCGGGGTGTACTTGCGGCCGAGGTCGTCGTAGCGCTTGAAGGCGCCGGGGGCGCCCCGGTAGGAGTTCCAGAAGTCGAAGTGGGCGAACCCGGTGTCGAGGGCGTCGGGCCCGAAGTAGTCGCTGGCCTCGATGCCGTTGAGGTTCTTGCCGAGGCCGTAGGTGTCGATGCCGAGCAGGGCCAGCTCGTGCTGGACGGTGACCCGGGGGTCGAGGTTGCGCGCCGCTGTCTGGCTGACGACCCGGTTGTTGTGGGCGAGCTGACCGGTCTGGATCTGCGCGCGGGCCGGGCAGCACACCGGGGTCGAGGTCGTGGCCGACTCGAAGCAGGTGCCCTGCTCGCGCAGCCAGTGGCTGCTGCGGGGCAGGTAGCGGTCGGCCTCGGCACAGCTGAAGTCGGGCAGGTCGTCGACCAGGAACAGGATCGCGTTCCGGACCCGCACCTCCCCGGTCGTGGTCGTGCTCGCCGAGGAGCTCGCACGCTGGCTGACGACGGCGACCGCCAGCGCACCGAGCGCCAGCGCGACCACGACGACCAGCGTCAGCCAGGGACGACGGGGAGCGGAGACGGCGGGACCGAGACCGGAAGACACGGGCGAAGTCAAACATCCCGGTGCGGGGCCGGCCGATTCGCTGGGCGGTGGTCTGGTCACCCGACCGAGCTCAGGTCGCTGCCGCCGCGGCGGGCCGGCCTCATTGACAACTAGAACACGTTCCACTGAGACTCGGGAATGTGACCCGAGCCACACCGCCCGCCGCCGACCTGACGATGCAGCGCTCGAGCCGCGACCCCAGCACCGTGCCCCTCCTCCTGGCCGACTGGCTCGCCACGGTGCTGCCGGCGGGGGCCGAGCCCGAGGTCACGCTGCACGCCGGGATCGACGCCAACGGGATGAGCTCGGAGACGTTGGTGCTCGACGCCACCTGGACCGCCGACGACGGCACCCGCACCACCCGTCCCTACGTCGCCCGGGTGGCCCCCGCGGCCGAGGACTTCCCGGTGTTCCCGACGTACGCCCTGCAGGACCAGTACGACGTCATGCGGCGGGTCGCCGAGCTGAGCGACGTGCCGGTGCCGCGGGTGGGGTTCAGCGAGCTCACCGGTGCGGTCCTCGGCACCCCGTTCTTCCTCATGGACCGGGTCGAGGGCGTCATCCCGCAGGACGTGCTGCCCTACAACTTCGGCGACAACTGGCTCCACGACGCGACGCCGCAGGAGCAGCGACGGCTGCAGGACGCGTCGGTGAAGGTGATCGCCGACCTGCACGCGATCCCGGAGGCGCAGACGACCTTCGCCTTCCTCGACCCTCAGCAGCCCGGGGCCACCCCGCTCGCGCGCAACCTGGCGCGCACCCGCGCCTGGTACGACTTCGCGGTCGGCGACATCGGTCGCTCACCGCTGGCCGAGCGCGGCCTGGCTTGGCTCGAGGCGCACCTGCCCGAGGCCGAGGCGGCCGGAAGCGGCGACGTGGTGCTGTGCTGGGGCGACAGCCGCATCGGCAACATGATCTACCGCGACTTCGAGCCGGTCGCGGTGCTCGATTGGGAGATGGCCGCGATCGGGCCCCGCGAGCTCGACGTGTCGTGGATGGTCTTCGCCCACATGGTCTTCGAGTCCATCACCGGCGTGATGGGCATGCCGGGGATGCCCGAGTTCCTCTACGAGGGCGACGTCACGGCGACCTACGAGGAGCTCACCGGCGTCACGCTCGGTGACCTGACCTGGTTCCACCTCTACAACGCGGTCCAGTGGTGCATCGTCTTCATGCGCACCGGCGCCCGCTCGATCCACTTCGGCGAGATCGAGCGGCCCGACGACCTCGAGACCCTGATGCACCACAAGCTGCTCATGGAGTCGATCCTCGAGCGGGCGGGGGCCTGAGGGCGTGGCGGGCCCGCGGCCGACCACGCACGGCCTGAGCGGCCTCGACGAGTACCCGATCCACCAGGCACCCCTGCCGGTGACCTGGGCGGCCTCGAGCGACCGCAACTTCTACGACCGGTCCTACTTCAACGCCCACGACCGCAGCGGCGACGTCTTCGCGATCTTCGGCCACGGCTACTACCCCAACCTCGGCACCAAGGACGCGTTCTTCCTGCTCCGCCGCGGTGACGAGCAGACGGCGGTGCACCTGGGCGACCCGATCGACGACGACCGGATGAACCAGCACGTCGGCGGCTACCGGCTCGAGGTCCACGAGCCCCTGCAGCGGGTCCGGATGGTGCTGGAGGAGACCGAGGGGATCGCCGCCGACCTGACCTGGACCGGGTCGTTCCCCGCGTTGCAGGAGATGCCCCACGTGATGCGGGCCGGCTCGCGGGTCACCCTCGACGCCCAGCGCTTCGCCCAGGTCGGCACGTGGGAGGGCGTGATCACCGTCGACGGCACCGACCTCCCCGTCACGCCCGACCGCTGGGTCGGCAGCCGGGACCGGTCGTGGGGCATCCGGCCCGTGGGGGAGGCCCCGCCCGCGGGGGCGCCGGCCACCCCCGAGTTCGAGGGCATGTGGTGGCTCTACGTGCCGATGCGCTTCGACGACTTCATGCTGTGCCTGATCATCCAGGAGGAGCCCGACGGCTACCGCGCGCTCAACGACTGTCACCGGGTCTGGGCCGACGGCCGCGTCGAGCAGCTGGGCTGGCCCCGGGTCAGCGTGCGCTACGCCTCCGGCACCCGGGTCCCCACCGGCGCGAGCATCACCTGCACCACGCCCGACCGCACACCGCTGGAGATCGAGGTCGAGTCGCGGCTCGCCGTACCCCTCCACGTCGGCGGCGGCTACGGCGGCGACCCCGACTGGACCCACGGCGTCTGGCGGGGCGCCGGGTTCACCGAGCGCGTCACCTACGACGTCAGCGCCCCCGACGTGGCCGGCCGCGTCATGTTCGGCGTCATCGACCACGTCGGGCGCGCCACGTGCCGGCACGCAGGGGGCGAGGCCCAGGAGGGCTGGGGCCTCTTCGAGCACGGTGCCCTGGGCCGCCACGACCCCTCCGGCTTCGCCGACTGGTTCACCCTCGCCCCCTGACCACACCGACCCCGACGGAGACCCCATGACCCTCGACCGCGACGCGTTCTTCATCGACGGCGGCTGGGCCGCACCCGCTTCCGGACAGACCCTGCAGGTGGTCTCGCCCCACACCGAGCAGGTCGTCGCGACCGTGCCCGAGGGCACCGTCGCCGACATCGACGCCGCGGTCGCCGCGGCGCGGCGGGCCTTCGACGAGGGGCCGTGGCCCCGGCTCACGCCCCAGGAGCGGATCGACGTCGTCCAGGCCTTCTCCGGGCTGTACGCCGCCCGGCTGGGCGAGATGGCCGACGTGATCACCACCGAGATGGGCGCGCCGACGTCGTTCTCCAACCTGGCCCAGGCGCCGGCGCCGTGGATGCAGATCGAGGCGTTCCTGGGGATCGCGCGCGACTACCCCTGGGAGGAGACCCGCACCGGCGTGCTCGGCACCCCGGTCGTGGTGCGCCGCGAGCCCGTCGGCGTGGTCGCCGCGATCCCGCCGTGGAACGTCCCGCAGTTCACGATCATGTCCAAGGTGGTCCCGGCGCTGCTCGCCGGCTGCACGGTCGTGGTCAAGCCCGCCCCCGAGACCCCGCTCGACGGCTACCTGATGGCCGAGCTGCTCCAGGAGGCCGGTGTGCCGGCCGGTGTCGTCAACATCGTCGCCGGCGGGCGCGAGGTCGGCGAGCACCTGGTCGCCCATCCCGGCATCGACAAGGTCGCCTTCACCGGCTCCACCGACGCCGGGCGCAAGATCGCCGCGGTCTGCGGGGCCCAGCTCAAGCGGGTCAGCCTCGAGCTCGGCGGCAAGTCCGCCGCGATCGTGCTCGACGACGCCGACCTCACCACCGCGATCGAGGGCCTGAAGTTCACCGCGCTGATGAACTCCGGGCAGGCCTGCGTGGCCCAGACCCGGATCCTCGCCTCCCGCGCCAACTACGCCAACGTCGTCGACGCCCTGGCCGAGGCGGTCGGCGGCATGCAGGTCGGCGACCCGATGGACCCCGCCACCGAGATCGGGCCGATGGTCGCCCAGCGTCAGCAGGAGCGCGTCGAGAAGTACATCGCGATCGGCCAGGAGGAGGGGGCGCGCCTGGTCGTCGGCGGCAACGGCATGCCCGACGGCCTCGACCGCGGCTGGTACGTGCGCCCCACCGTCTTCGCCGACGTCGACAACGGCATGCGGATCGCCCGGGAGGAGATCTTCGGACCGGTCCTGTCGGTGATCGCCTACGACGACGTCGACGACGCCGTCCGCATCGCCAACGACTCCGACTACGGCCTCGCCGGCACCGTGTGGACCGGCGACCAGGCCGCCGGCCTCGACGTCGCCCGCCGGGTGCGTACCGGCACCTACGGCGTCAACACCTACACGATGGACTTCGCGGCTCCCTTCGGCGGCTACAAGGCCTCCGGCCTGGGGCGCGAGTTCGGGCCCGAGGGCCTGGGCCAGTACACCGAGCTGAAGTCGATCTACCTCGAGGCGCCCGTCGGGGGCTGACCGCTGTCGCTGCTGCCACCGTCGTCGAGGTCACCGCCCCGGTCTCATCAGGGGTGGACCGCCGCGACCGCGCTGTCTGCTGGGCTGGCTCCCATGAGCGAGCAGACGAGCAGGGCAGTACAGGTGACCAGCACCGGCACGCTGGAGATGGTCGAGCGGGAGGTGCCGACGCCGGGTCGCGGCGAGGTGGTGGTGCGGGTCGAGGCCTGCGGGGTGTGCCACTCCGACGCCTTCACCGTCGAGGGCTGGATGCCGGGCATCGAGCTCCCGCGGGTCCCGGGCCACGAGATCGCCGGCAGCGTGTCGGCCGTGGGGGACGACGTCGAGCCGTGGTCGGTGGGCGACCGTGTCGGGATCGGCTGGTTCGGCGGAAGCTGCGGTCACTGCGACCCGTGCCGCCGCGGCGACTTCATCAGCTGCCCCAACGGCAAGGTGCCCGGCATCGCCTACGACGGCGGGTACGCCGACCACGTCGTGGTCCCGCAGGACGCGCTCGCAGCCATCCCCGACGACCTCAGCGCCGAGCAGGCCGCGCCGCTGATGTGCGCCGGCATCACGACGTTCAACGCCCTGCGCGACAGCGGCGCCCGCGCCGGCGACCTGGTCGCCGTGCTCGGGGTCGGCGGCCTCGGCCACCTGGGCGTGCAGATGGCGCGGCGGATGGGCTTCGAGACCGTCGCGATCGCCCGCGGCACCGACAAGAAGGAGCAGGCCGAGCGGCTCGGGGCGCACCACTACGTCGACTCCACGGCCCAGGACGTCGCCGAGGCCCTGCAGGCCCTCGGTGGGGCCTCGGCCATCCTGGCGACCGTCACGGCGCCCGACGCGATGAGCGCGGTCGTCGGCGGCCTGCGCCCGCGTGGCCGGATGGTCGTCGTCGGCGCCTCGACCGACCCGATCCAGGTGCCGCCGTTCGCGCTGATCCCGGGCAGCACCGGGATCGTGGGCCACGCGTCCGGCACCTCCAAGGACTCCGAGGACACGATGCGCTTCGCCGTCCTGCAGGGGGTCAAGTCGATGATCGAGACCTACCCGCTCGACCGCGCCGCCGAGGGCTACGCGCGGATGATGAGCGGT